>JAIQGI010000077.1 GCA_020072565.1 Terriglobia bacterium | reverse complement strand
ATAGACGTCGGGCGATGTCAATAAATGGTGCCGCAGAGTCAACTGGGTGCACGATCCGAGAGATGGCTGGCTGTCTCGAAAAAATCTACCCAGTCCCTGGGACGGTGAGGTATTTTCTTGACATCCCCTTTCATAGGACGGCCAAGTGGCAACTCATCAGCCGACCGACGTCAACTTCCCACAAGACCGTATTTGGACAACTGATCCGTTTCTAACCTCTCGATCCGAGCAAGCCCTGCGCATTCAGCCATCCACGGCCGCTCTGATTCACTACAACAACCACAATTTCAGGCCGTTCGGATTGCAATGTGCGTGTTGCGGGCCAGGAGCAACTGCTTAAACGGCAGCCGATCCTTCCTGTCCGTCTCGCCTGGACGGTGCTACTGTGGAACGTGCATCCGGGCCTGGAGTTCCCTAAACCGTGGATCATCCCATAACAATCGCATCTCGGCGAAGTCCTTTTTCAAAAGCCATGGGGCCCAGATGTGGGGGTGCTCGTAGTTCAGCCATCGGAATGCCTCATCTTTTTCCCCGAGGGCCGCATAAACCTGCGCGAACCAGTAAGCGAGCCATCCGCTGATCTTCTGCTGCTTCATTTCAGCTACCACGTTCCGTGCGTCGGACGTCCGTCCGGCCGAGGCATACGTAGGCCCGAGCGCCCACTTCCATCTGGGATTGACCGCAGCCGCTTTTTGGATCTCCGCGATAGCCTCGTCGTACCTCCCTCTGTCCTGGTGAACGAGTCCCAGGACGTAGTGGGCGATGGTCCCACCGTTGGGGTACATTTCGATTACCTTTTGCGCCTCTTTGATCGCCTCTTCGTTCCGGCGTATTGTCCTGTACAACCATGCGAACTGGGAGGTATACTGCGCCACAAAAGGATCGATTTCCTGGGCGCGCTTATGCTCAGCGATAGCCTCGTTTATGCGCCCCAGCAACACATAGAACCACGCCAGGTGGTATCGGGCATTAGCAAAGCTGGGGTTGATTTCCAGGGCCAGTTGCATCTCCCGTATTCCGCCCTCCCAGTCCCAGTCGTCGTAGCCCTTGAGCATGCCCGAGGCGGCGTGCGCCTCAGCCAGGTTGCTGTCCAGCTCCAGCGCGGTCCGGACTGCCGCTTTCGCTCGCGGTAATGCGTCTTCAGGAGGATTCTCTCCGTGCAAGAGGGAGATGTAGCCAAGCGCCAGCCGCGCATTGGTCAGCGGATCCGATGGATCCTTCTCCAGCGCCTCAAGAAGAAATGCCATGCCTTGCTGTCGTGTCCGAGCGTCTTGCTCCAGGGTACCAATCCCCCTCAGGTAGGCTTCATAGGCGGCAGGATTCACCTCGCGCTTGCCGGCAAGGCGCGCCTCTTCCTGCGGCGCCAGTCTGATCCTGATCGTCCGGGCGACAGCGCGCGCCACCTCGCCCTGAATCCACAGGATGCCGGCCAGTTCACGCTCGTAGGTCTCGGTCCACAGGCTCCGGTCGGTGGCCGCCTCGATCAGCTGGGCCGTCACGCGCACGCGGTCGGCCTCACGTGCCACCGAGGCCGTCATAACCGTTTCCACTCCCAGGTCTCGGGCAATCTCCAGAAGTGACTTCTTCGCCCCCTTGTAGCGCATCACCGAGTAGCGGTTCGTTACCCTCAGCGGGCGGATCTTCGACACCTCCGCGATCAGAGTGTCGGTCATTCCATCAACGAAATTCTCTTGTGCGGGATCACCGGTGCGATTCTCCAGCGGCAGGATGGCCAGCGAGCGATACTTCGGCCCCGCGAAGACGCCCACCAATCGATTGCGGACGCCGCCCACATCCAGCGCCGCCAGCACCGCAACCACTGCTACGATCCCAGCTGCCAGAGCCAGCCAGCGGTGACGCCTCAGCCAGTATCGCCATGGCGCCCAGGCGTCCGATGTTCCCGATCGGATCTTTTCCAGAGCCGCCCGCACCTCGCCGGCATGCTGATACCGCTTCCCCGGGTCCTTCTGCAGACAGCGCTCGATTACCGCGCCCAGTTCCGCAGACACCTCGGAGGGAAGCGGCCATGGTTCCCGGTTCAGAATTGCCGAGGTCAGCTCAAAGCTGCTTTGGCCATGAAACGGCCGCGTGCCCGTCGCCATCTCAAAGAGCGTCACCCCCAGCGCCCAGATGTCGCTGCGCCCGTCGGCATCCTGCGCGCGCAACTGCTCGGGCGACATGTAAGCCAGTGTTCCCACCGTGCTCCCGTCCGAGGTCAGAGCGGTGACAGTGTCCGCCGCACTCTCGGTTCCGCCGGACCCAACCAACTGTTTCGCCAGCCCGAAGTCCATCACTTTAGCGTGCCCGGTCTGCGTCAGCATGATGTTTCCGGGTTTGATGTCTCGGTGGATGATCCCCTTGGCGTGGGCGGCTTCGAGGGCGTCGGCCACTTCGACGCCAAAGGTCAGCACCTCTTCGGCCGGGAGCGGGCCTTGCAGGATCTTGTCTTTAAGCGACTGGCCCTCGACATATTCCATGACGATGACGTCCCGGTCACCTGATTTGGCAACTTCGTTGATATGACAGATGAAGGGATGGTCGAGCGCCGCTGCAGAACGGGCCTCCCGAATGAACCGCCTGTGGGCGGTTTCATCGCGTTGCATCTCGGGAGGGAGGAACTTCATGGCGACCTTGCGATTGAGCGAGGTGTCTTCAGCGAGGAAGACTTCGCCCATGCCGCCTGCGCCAATTTTCTCGGTAATCCGATAGTGCGAAATGCTCTGGCCGATCTCGGGCATAGATGCCTGCGCAACGGCAAGTCACGCACTGCAAGGACATCAATTGCAATGGAAGCCATTATAAGTGAGGTTCGCCGTTCTGCAAAAGCTGAATCTGTCGTCTTCTGCGCGAATTTCAGCTCCTGCAAATGGGCCAATCATTGAGAGTGACAGGGAAGTTTGGAATGACGCCGAGTCACACCTTACCTCCGGTTGCCCTTGATTTCACCGATACTTGCAGGGAAACGCTGCGCCAATTGTTGTATAGTCCGCTTATCGGAAGTTACGATTCGGACGCAAAAATTGCGTTTTAGGAGATCAGGGCAGGCCCGCGAGGGCTCAGGCCTGCTCGCTTAGCTCGATCATCGGACGCAAGGAATTGGGGCCAAAAAAATTGGGCTTGTGCGAATGTGGGGTGGGTCCCATATCTCGATACCCACCCTGGCAAGGGGTCGCACCAACCCGGGACCCCTCGGTCATCAGTCAACGCCGAGTCGCCTGTTTTGCCCTCTGCGGCACTCCTTGTAGGAACAGTGTAGGAAATTGTGTGGCAACTGTGATCTCCGGTGGAATAGGTGGACGATCTCAGATCCTATTTGGAGCCTGTAATGATGCGGGGATTCGCGTAATTCGCCAGAATCGCATGACTTGCGAAGCACCTCTTGGAGGGACTTCGAATCCGCAGGCCGCCCGTTCGAGTCGGGCCGGGTGCGCCACCTCACTCCTTCGGTTTCAGAGGTTTCCAGCCTTCCATTGTTTAACGTACCCGACCAAAAAATATTAGGTAGGCGATTTCCGCTGTTTTGCGTTCTTGTAGGTAGCGAGGATGCAAATGTCCCCATTCAATTCGCCGACCAAGCCCGGGCAGAAAAGCCACTCTCGGGCAAGCCCCCAGGTCAGCCCAAGTGAGATTCCAAGGGAGTGCTGCACCTATCAGGCGCCGGCGATCATCCTGATTCGTGAAAGAAGCGCTAAACATGGCTAGTACCCAACCGGAGCTGCGGCGAGCCAGGCGGTTTGCTTACGTTTGTGAGGTGGAGTGCGAGGCCCTTGGTCATCTCGGCCTCAACCGGATCACAAACTTAAGCGTCACAGGCGCATGGATTGAGACATTGGACCCTCTTCCTGAGGGTTCGATTTTGAACCTGCGCTTTAGTGTTGGCGCGGTTGATGTCAGGACACAAGCCAAGGTCAGCCGCCGCCTGGAAGGGGAGGGCATGGGGGTCGCTTTTCAAAATCTTTTGCCCCATTACCGCATAGCGATTGACACTCTCCCAGTCGACACATCCCGGGAGGGTGAACAAGGCAATCAGATACTTCTCCAACAGATCATGACCACCCAAATCGTCACCGTGGGAATGGATGATGAGGTCCAAACCATCCAGGCGATTTTTGAGCGTTTTCGTTTCCATCATCTTCTGGTCCTCGACGAAGACGGCACCTTGGTCGGAGTGGTTTCTGATCGCGATTTATTGAAAGCTGTCAGCCCGTTCATTTCCACGCTGGGTGAGCGCTCGGAAGACCTGCGCACGCTAAAGAAACGGGTGCACCAAATCATGAGCCGGAGACTGATCACAGCATCCAAGGATCATACCGTCAATGAGGCTGCTGTTTTGATGTTAAACAGCAAGATCTCCTGTCTGCCAATCGTTCGGCCCAACCGAACCGTTGAAGGCATCGTCACATGGAAAGACATTATGAAGTGGCTGGTCCGACAGGTGTGATCGACAAAGAGAGCGTGATGGACACAACCACTACAAAAGCCGCCGGCACTGCTATCGCCAGCAGATCGAGCTGAATCATGCAGCTTTTCCAGGCCTGACACCTGCTCACAGATCACTCGGGCCGATGGGGAGACGGCGCTCCAGGCGGCTCGCCCTCTGTTTTGGCCTTCCGGCGCCGGGCCCATTCCTCGGCGCATTCGCGCATGTATTCGCCCAGGTCCTGAACGTCCTTTGCGGATCTGCGCCAGAATTCCTTAAAGGCTTTCGGGTCACAGGCGCTGTTGTAAGCGGTCTTCCATCGGGAGGACCAGCCGGTCTCGTCCTCAAAATAGGAAGCCAGCTGCCGGCAGGCGATGGCTGCCGTCGTGAGTGAACTGCCGGCTGCCAGCGGCTCAAACACAGCCGAGATTTCCGGCTCATGCTCTTTAAGGCATGCCAGGATCCGGTTGTAGCGATCCACGCACAATGCCGCCGCATCACTGCTTCCGGAACCAGTCCATTCGGACTGGAAACCCATGCGCGCGGTCTGCAGCAGCACATTGACCAATTTTCTTATCTCTTTTTCTCTTTCCATTTTTCAGTCTTCCTTTGCTGAAGCGCCTCGAATTGCTCGCGCAACAGTTTCTTGCCATGAAAGACGCGCCATTTTGCGGTTGCCAACGATATGCCGAGGAAGCCGGCTATCCGCTTCAGGGGCATTTCGTCGAAGAAATGCAGCCGCAAGACCAACCCGTAGTCCTGCGGGATTCCTTCAAGCGCCCAATTCAGTTCCTCTGCTCTGCCGTGTCCGGCCGAACGGCGCCCGAGGGCGGGAACCTGTTGCAGGATCGCTTCGTCAAGTGCCACGCGCCCGCGGTGGTGCGCCCGGCTGCGGTCCTGGTAACGCAAGGCGCAGCGGCGCGTGATCGCATGCAGCCAGGCGGGAAACTTGGCCGGTTCCTCCAGCGAGGGCAAAGCCTTGAAAGCAAGCAGGAGCGCCTCCTGGGCCACATCATCAGCATCTTCTGGGGGAACGATCGTCCGTGCCGTACGGAAAACCGCGGAGCGGTATCGGCGTGCAAGCACGTCAAAAGCGGCAAGATCTCCCAGGATTGCTGCCACAACGAGGATTTCGTCCGGCGTGCCGGCGTCCGCTTGGGTCATCACTCATCTATTATCCGCTTTCCTGTTTCGCGCTCCATTGATATAGAGACACCCGCGCACCAAAAGGTTAGAACTGGAGGGAGCAGGAGGGGCCGGGGATGGGTGTTGCTGCGGAGCCTCGGGCCTACTACCTGGTTGGCACGCTGCAAGGGGAGCCGCCTGTTTGCTTCCTCCAGGGTTTCGCTCGCCCGTCCTCGAAAGTCCCCCTTGATAGTGTGCATTGCGTTAGCGTGGTTCCCCGATCTGCTTTCCCGATCGCCGTTTCTGGGGCGCATGATAGATTCGGTCATAACAAGACTTTCGCCTGGTAGTTCAGCACGATTACATCGCGATCGGTCAGATATTAGGATGATTCAGAGCGGAGGCCGCCTGAGCTTCGCGCTGGAATCGTTCCAGAGCCTGCCGGTCTTGTGCCGGTCTCTCCGGCAGGAACTTGAGCGCGACGGGCCGGTTGAGCCTGGTATCTTCGGCCTTGTAAACGACCCCCATGCCGCCGCCGAGTTTCTCGACCACGCGATATTGCCCGAGCCTCTTACCGATCATGGACGCCTCACTCGCCTGGTGTTGGATAACGAAATGTAGGGCCAATTCGGGCAGATCGACAGCGACTGAGGGGTGAGCCTCAGTGGGATAGAGCAATCATCAACCCGCTCCTACATCCTTTAGTGAGAATCCGAATATCGGTGAAGTTTAAGCTCGCATCGGCATGGGATCAATAGGAATTGCAGCAATTGCCAGGCTTGCAGCTCTCAGAGACCGTTTGCCTCACGGGGGAATGTGAATAATTCAGGCTGGAGACCGATCTCACCGGACTGAGAATAAGTTGGGATCCAACTGCTGATTGCGCATGATCTGACTGACCGTAATGCTCCAATCGCTCAGGAACGCACTGGTTTGCTGCTCAATAGCGAGATTCAACCTATAAACACAGGGGAGAGTGAGGCCGTCAAAGACCCTGAAGTCACTAAAATCCTCAGTAAGAGTGAACGTACTTCCCAGCTGTTGTGAGGACTGGTCGTACCTCGTAGCCATTGGGGCCATCATAACCAGCTTATAGCGGGTTCGCATGTGGCGATAGGTTTCCGGATCGAAGTAAAGCCATACCTGTAAGTCTCCTCCACCCTTTCTCGCTTTGTATTTCAGCTCATGAAGCTTCCTGCCTGCCTGATTTTTGAGCCCCGTATATTCCAACTTCGGCTGTCTCTTGTCCAGATCCAGCAGCGGCCAGGCCGTTGAAAGGATCCCGCCGAGGAGACCTTCTCTTAATAAAATGTCGTTGCCAAATACAAAATCTCCGAGGCGTGAGCGTACTCCCGGGCTGATAAAGCCTACATAAACGTGGCTTCCATCAAACCTGAAATCCTCGCTGGTGTACTCGAGGGCGCCGAACAGCATCTGAAGGCGAATCCTCCCTCCCTCGCTGACAATGCTTCCTTGTCCCTGGGCCTGGCCCTTGCCCCCCAACCGAAAAATGATCTGCGCTGTCCCGTTAACCACACGATTTCGAGTCGCAACCCGAGCTTCGGGAGTCCCGATGGAAGCCACATGCCATTGCACCAACTCTGCGGGTTTCAAAGAGGCGGCACTTGTCTCCATCCACACTGAATAACCCAGGAAAAAAACGGCGAGCATGCTCAGGGCCGCTGTAATCCGCACCATGATACATTTGGACATGACTGAGCCCTCCCCGACCAGTGTCTTAAAACTCCCGATGCGATGGTTTCGGCCATTCTCAAAATGAGTTTACAGGCAAAGCTTGCCGAAATCCGGCAAAAATGGTGGGTGTCCCTCAACTCACGCGTCCAAAACTGCATTTTGGTCGCACATTCACGCACAATCCGGGCTAGGGCATAGACCCGCCGTCCCACTCGTGATTCGAGTCGGGAATATAGGTCAGGCCGGCGGCATTACTTGGCGAGAGGCGATAATTCCAGACACTGTCTCCCTCGGTGGGACCTTCGCACGCATAAACCAGCCAACCCCCGGGCAGCTTCGCACGATAGAACCTCATGGTATGAGGACCTTCTTGGGTGCCGATCTCTTCCCACTTGAGCCAAGGGCCGCGCTCCAGTTTTGCGATCGTCTCGTTGGCGCCGGCCTCGACGTCGCTCTCTTCCCGCCCGGCTCCCTCCGCTTCGACTGATTCGTCCCGCCAACTTTCTCCGCGCATGTCCAGTTCCGCCTGGGCAGCTTCAATTGCCTCGATGCGATACTCGGATGTGTCCGAGGCGGCGATTTCCCGCAACCTGGGTGTAGGAAATGATCGGTACAGTTCCCTGAGATCGGCATTCATGCAGCCTCCTTGCGCCAGTTACCCGGCTTTGGCCACAATCAGTGTGATGTCGTCGTGCTGCGGCAGGTCGCCCTGCCATGCGCGGATGGTTTCGATGACAAATCTGTATACCCCTTCAGGGGAGCGTGCCTGTGCCTGCCTGAGAGCCGCCAGCAACCGCTCTTCACCAAATTCCTCGTCGTCCTTGTTGACGGCCTCGGTAACACCATCGGTAAAAATGGCGAGGAGACTGCCCGGCGTCAGCTCTATGGATTTGGCCTGGTAACTGGCGCTTGAGAACAGACCGATCACCATGCCCGTAGCTTCCAGCATCTGCACCCCATGTGAACTCAGGAGAATCGGTGGCAGGTGCCCGGCGTTGCAATACCAGAGACGGCGTGACTCAGCATCGTACCGGCTCAGAAACAAGGTGGCGTACTTCTCGGCCGGGCTGTTGAGGTAGATCTGCTGATTCAGATGCGCCATCACGTCGGCCAGGCTCTTCTCGATGTCCTCGGGGCTGTCATGCTTGATCGAAAGAAGTTGGTTGCGCATGGCGGCCTGGAGGTTGGCCATGAGCAGCGCCGCCGATATCCCTTTGCCGCTGATGTCTGCGACTACGATGTCGAGTCTGGCTTCGTCCTCCACTATGAAATCATAATAATCGCCGCTGACAACCCGGGCCGGTTCGCATCCTCCGAAGATTGCCATCCCTCGCGGCCGGGGAAGCTGCTTCGGGAACAGCGTGGCCTGGACCTCGCGCGCGATTTCCAGCTCCTGCTCCAGCCGCTTCTTCTCGCTGACCTCTTCCAGCAGACGCGCGATTGAGGCACTCATCTGGTTGAAGGAGTGGGCCAACAGGCCGAGTTGATCCTTGCGCCGCACGGGAATGATGTGCTGCAGATCCCCTTTCTGAATCGCCAGGGTACCCTGGTACATATCATGCACGGAACGCGTAATCCGGCGGCTAATGGTAAAGCCGATCACCAGGGACACAAGTTCCACAAACACAAACATGCCGGCCAACACGTAAACCAGCTTGAGAAGGATCTGGCCCTGGAGGTCACTTTCGCCCACGCTGTATTGATAGACCGTTGCTACCGGCACGTGAAGCACGGCCATGCCGACTCTTTTCTGATTCCCGCTGGAGTACTCTTTGCCGTCGAGAACCACAGCCCATGAGGCCATGCGCCGCCGATCACTCCGGCGCCGGGATTGCAACGATTCCACTTGATTCGTGATGTCCTTGCTGCTCTTTGCGGATCCTTTGTCCTTGACTTTCACCTCAACCGAGGTACTGGTGACGACCACATCGGTGCTGCCTACGCCAATGACCGTGAAATATATTGATTTTTCTCTTTGCAGCCTCTCTTCAATGAACCGGTCCAGCGGCGCCGATACCGCCAGATAAAGTCCATCCGACTTGGGTACGGGCCGGAGACTCATCATCAATGCTGTTCCCCCTTCCCTCACCAGCCCGTCAAATGTGCGCTGGTCGCCCAGCCACTTGTCGCCCGGATAAGGAGATTGATCCTTTTCGATCTGGTGCGGGTCCCACTCGGAAATGATTTCGAGCCTGCCGTCGGGATTTTTGTGCAGCAGGCGCGCTGCCAGGCGGGGGAATTGCCCGCCATGATCGGCAAGGGTTCCTGAAGCCAGATCCGTAAAGGCAATATTGGCGCCCGAGCGTGGCACACGCCCGGCAAGTTCCGCATTGATCTCCGTGAGCTGATGCTCAAGATCGTGAAGGGAATTGTCCAGATAGCGCCCTGCTAACTGTCCCAGCAGCACGTATCCCGACAGGAACGCCAATCCGAAAAGCACCACCAGCGGAATAATTCCGACGAAGAAAAACGCGCCGATCAATCGATTGCGGACGCGCCAGAACAGCCGGTTCTTCAGGTACCGGAAGAGATGGAAGAGCAGGTTGGCAACAGCCACAATTCCGTAGATGTACCCGACGACGATGACCGGGCCTGGCAGCCAGCGATTGAATAACAGGACAGCCGCATAAACAACCAGTCCGATCCATTTCCAGCTCTTCCAGATCTGCTTTGCCGGAGCGCCATATGGAGGTGCCAGGAGTTTTTCCACCATGATAGTTGTGGATTATACCCTTTCCCGAGGAGAAGAGCTCCGTTGCCGGTTTCCCCGCTACCCCCTCCAATAATTAGCGGAGGCCGCTGAGGCTTTCGGGAGTATCAGTCACCTGAGTGACGCCGGTACCCTCCCCCAGAGACTCGAAGGCGCCACGAGCCATTTAAAAAACAGCTATCTCCCCCGTGACGACCGCCAATTGTCGATGGAGAGCCGTCCAGCTCCGCCGGCGATCAAAAACAGTAATGAACACAGCATGGCAAAATCGGTGCGGGCATCGCTGGCCATAAACCAGAACCCCTGCTCAGGACGCGCCAGCTCGGGGATCTTTGTGGTCGCGATCGCGGTGCAGATCACGATCAGAAGGGGCACAGCGGCGATGCGGGTCGCAAGGCCGGCGAGCACCAGCGTGCCGCAGATAATCTCAAAGGCTCCGACGAAGTGCGCCGTAAACAACGGGTGCGGAAATCCGATCCTGGTAAAGCGTTCCACACCCATCCTGGGATCGGTGTATTTGAGGATACCCTGAGTGGCAAAAATCAGGCCGACCGCGAGCCGAATCAAGACAACGCTCCTCACCTGCAGCTGCGGGCCGCGGATGAAATGCAGAAGGCATCGATTCATAGTCTCACCTCTCGGCATCAGTGTGATATGCCCGGTTACGATGGAGGCGGCGCGCCAGCTCGCTCGCATAATGAATCCCAAGCCGGTCCGCGTGGCGCCTGGCCCAATCCGTGAGCCTGGTTTTACCGGCAGGCTCGGATGCCGTGCACAGGAGACCCCGCATCAGGCCTTCGATCTCGTCGCGTGTCAGGAAGACGTCTCCCGCGGTCTTTCCAATCACGGTGGCCGCAAGGTATCCGAGCCATGGGGGGACAGAGAGAAGCGGCCGTCGTTTTCCGATGATCGCTCCAATCGCTTCGACCAGGCCTCGAAAAGTGAACGTCTCAGGTCCGACAGCATCGACGATGACGTTTCTGTCCCCTTTCCCTTCGCGCACCGCAAGTTCCGCCAGATCATCCACGTATATAGGCTGGAGACGATACCTCCCGTCACCGAAAACGCCAAACACCGGCAGGCGGCGCAACGTCCAGGCGATGTTGTTCACCAGGATGTCTTCTTTCCCGAACAGAACTGCAGGGCGGAGGATTGCGAACGAAAGACCTGAGTCCGCCAGCTCGCGTTCGAGCCGCGCCTTGCCGCTGAAGTACTCGAGGTCACTATCCTCCGAAGGATTTGTGATGCTGACGTGAACAACCCGGCGGACACCGGCTTCCCTGGCGGCGGCGAAAAGCTTGCGGGTGTTTTCAACTGCCATCGCATGGGTGAAATCCCGATAATTGAAACGAACCCAGTAGGTATTGTAAAGCACGTCGGCACCGCGGAGAGCGGCGACGAGCTTATCAGGTTCATTGAAATGAAACGGTTCCCCTTTGACTCTGTCACCAAAGGGATGAGGCCGGTTCACTGAGTCTGTGATGGTTCGGACAGTCTCCCCTTCGCCGAGGAGGCGGGCCGCGATATACCTGCCTGAGTATCCGTAGGCTCCAGTCACGATATGAACGCTCATCAGCGACGGCCTCCCCGATGAAATCACCGTCTTTGGTCACGCACTACGCCGCTGCAATTCCTGACGGGCAAGATCCCGGACCGGCTCACAATCGATGACCGGTTCTCCCCTGCCGGCGGATGCATCCTGGCGGACGGCGTCCGGAAGCGCGGCGATGCGCTGCAGATCGCCCATCGAAATGGCGGGAGGGCACCTTGCCAGGATCGCTGCCAGAGCGTCAACCGAAGCTCGAAGCACTTCAATTAGTTCCATGTACTCATTCGGAATGATGCCATTTTGCTCGATAGCACTGGCCAGGGCGCCCGCGGCCCGCGGGTCGCCGATCTCGCCGAGGGCGCGCGCCGCCAGGCGTTGTGCACCGGGATCATGGTGCGAAAGCATGCCCACCAACCCCTCGAGCGCCGCGGCGCCCGTACCCACGAGCGCCCCGGCAGCTGCATTCTGAACCGCCGGGTCAAAATCTCTCAGCGCCCGCAGTAGCGGCTCGACCGCGCACGGCGCACGCAGCAGTCCAAGAGCTTCTGCTGCCTGCCGCCGCCTGGCCGGATCTTTGGAACTGAGGGTTGCGATCAGCGCCCCTGCCGCGGCGTCGCCTTCACGCGTGGCCGCCGCAAAATCTCCGGTCATGACCGCCGCCAGGGCGCGCTCCCCTGCGGTAGCCGGCGCAAGCTTCAGTGAGTTCAACGCAACCAGGGCGGCCTCACGAACGTTTTTCCTGGCGCCGTCGACGATCCCTCTCAGGCCTGCACCGGCTCGCAGTCCGCCGACGCGGCTCAGAGCCTCCACCACCGCCAGCTGAACTGGTTCGTTCGGATCTTCGGAGATGGCGCACAAGGCGTCGACGGCCCGGTCGCTGCCGATTGTCCCAAGGGCAACTGCCGCGGCGCGGCGGGTTTCGTGATCACGGTTGGCCAGCGCCTTGATTAAAGGATCAAGCGCTTGCGGGTCACCGATCTGGCCCAGGGCGAGCGCTGCCGCCTTGCGCGCCTCGGAGCGACTGTCAGCCAGCCTTTTCACCAGCGGCGCGGCAGCCCGAGGATCCCGCGTGAGCCCAAGAGCATGGGCGGCCCAGCGGCGTGTCTCCCCGTCGTCGGAGTCGAGCAGGCGCAACAAAGATGAAACCGCGGCAGACCCCAACGCTCCGAGGGCTCCGGCCAAGGCCTCATACTCGGCGCTCTCCGCTCCGGTTCGGGCTCCCTTGGGCCGACGGGAAATGTCGGCCAGCGCCACCGCGAGGGGTTCCGCGGCGGCAGGGTGGCGGAGCAAGGCTAGGGCGTTGATGACCGCAAGGCGCACCTGCGCGTTCTGATCGCCCACGGCCTGGATCAAAGCCGGCACGGCCCTCTTTTGATTCGATGCCCCCAGGCATGCAGCGGCTTCTACCCGCGTCTGCCATCGTGACGACTTCAGCTGCTGCAATGTCCACCAGAGCATGTCGATTCCCCCCTGCCGTGCCGAGCATTATATTAAAGGAGGCGGCAGATCGGAAAATGTGTTTGTCAACGGTGTCATGAGTCAATTCCCCGCGATCTCAGCGACCTTCGCGTTGAACTTTTCCGGTCGCGGCTATTTCGCAGGCAGCGATACGCCAACTTTCCAGGGGTCCGCCGCAACAACGCACGAGCCAGGCGGGGACACCATATGGACACCACATCCGAATCTATGGTAGCCTAGCCTTCTGTTAAGCCATTGGCAGTCCAAGATGCGCCTGTAGCTCAGATGGACTAGAGCGTCGGTCTCCGGAACCGTCCACAGGGGGTTTGGCAAGTGCTTGAAAACACGTGCTAAGCCCCTTTTTTCTTTCTGTTTACAGCCTATTTTTCTTGGGTAGTATTTTCCGTCATTTTCCCCCATTTTTGCATGGTTATGGACACCATATGGACACCACGATCCGGGAGGCGATAGTTCCTTTCTTCCGACAGGTACGGGTCGTTCCCCTCCAACCAGTAAGGGGCGAGATGGGTGAGAGCGAGCTTTTTGGGCCACAAGGATTTCAAGACAACCATGATTTACACTCACATCCTCAACAAGGGGTGGCGGGCAGTCCGGAGTCCGGCGGAATGCGCTTTGAGGTTTTTCAGTGTTTCTCGCTGCTGCTACACTGCCCGGAACTGCCGCCTTTGATCGCTATGCCAATCAGGGCATATCAGGGATAATTCGAGCACACAAAAGGCGTTGCAAACTCCATCCTCAAGATCTATATTCGCCAAAAGGCCGACCGCCACGGCTGTGTTCCTCGTTTTTTCCCCCCAGCGCGAAGCTGGTCAGCCTACTTACAAGTTCGGCGGTATCTAGCTATTACGGCGGCACGTGAACCAATCGGTTTGGCAAAGAAGGGAAAAATTGGATGAGCGTAGGAACATGGTCAGCGTTTCACACTCCGTATAACGAGGCCGAAGTACGTAAGTACGCACCAACAAGTGCAGGCGTCTATGTGCTCTGGGTTTACTACAAGAGCGGCAAATGGGGATGCTTTTATGTCGGTAAAGCCGACAACCTTGAGAACCGTCTGCTCAACCACCTGAAGCCTGAAGAACCCAGCACATGTATTAAGGAGAACGTCAGGTATAAATGTGGCTTTCCGTGGATGGGAATAACGACCGAAGAAGAGCGGTCCGGTGCAGAGAAATACCTTTACGATTCCCTGAAGCCAGAGTGCAACCAGAATGACCCAGGCGGCAAGCCCCTGAAGATTCCGCTACCGCCTACACCGCCAGCAACGACACCTTCGACATAAAGGGACCGCCGAACAAACGCTTGCACCTGACGCCCTTCGGGCTGGGCCCTCAGGGCGCAGGTGAAGCGCGTGCCGTTAGGCCGCAACGGGTACGACAATATGACAGAAGCTCTTGAGCATTGGCTTGGCCATTTCTCCCCGCAAGCTCAGGTGGCGATCATCGCCGCGATCGTTGGCCTCGTGACTGGCTCGGTTGGCCCGGTCATCAAGCATTGGCTGGATCGATGGAGTCTGCGTCATCGCCTCAGCACTGAGCATGAGTACGCCGAGAGGAAAAAACTACGGTCGCTGATTGGTCATTCCCATGGAAGGGTGCTCGAGGCTGCCGAATCCCTCAACCATCGGCTCTGGAATCTTCAAGAGAACGAAGGCGAGGGCTGGCTGAAGTTGGATGGGCAGTATGAGAAGGCAGCGGATTCCTACTACTTCAGGACCACTATCCACAGGATGATTGTGCTGCTCAGCTACCTAAAGAGATTCCAGGAGAAAGCCGTTTTCATCGACGCCAGGATCGCTGAGAAAGGCGACCTCCTGTTCTTAAAATATGCAAAGGCTCTGGAGTGGGCTCTTACTGACGTATCTCTCTTCAATGGACTAGGGTACGACGCAAACTATCCCACCGACCATCTGTTCAAAGGGCATTTGCGTGTTGCCTGCGAGGTGTGCGCAGATAGGGATCTTCCTGCATCTTTGGGTGCCTTTGAGGATCGCCTCCGAGAAGACTCCTTCAGGCGAAGACTGTCCCCTCTGTATGCTTTCTTCGATGGGCTTGCGGCAGATGGGCGACCTAGGTGGGATCGTCTCGTCGCTTTTCACCTGCTGCTTTGTTCTTTCATCAACGCATTCGGATATCCTATGCAGAGAACGTCGACTAGGCAGCTGAGCCAACTTGCGGCGTCCATACATCACGTCGAGGTACCTCAGAACCTCATGCAATGGCTCCGCAAGCTTGGAATAGGCGAAGGAAAAGAAGGAAAGAACCTCAGGCATGTTCTCGAGGGTAGCTTGAAAACGCGCGGCAAGATAGCAGCCGATGTGGCCTAAGCCGCTTTAGCCGCTCGGCTGCGCCGGCGGCAGAGCGCCAAACCCTTAGGCATGTAAAAGTGGCAAGCATTGCGGGACGAGAGAATCATGAAGCTTCGCCAAGCTAGAAACGAACTTGATGCACTCCGCTTGACGCTCGACACGATGCGAAACGCTGCCGATGTCGGCTTATATCGTCGTGCATGGCAGGAATTTGTTGACCGGCTCGAGAAGGTTTGGAGTAAGCTCAAGCTGGAGGTAGGCGATTGTCGCATCGTTAGCATTTGTCAACAAATTAACCGTGCCGCTTCCCTACGCAAAACGGATGCGCTCCTCCAGTATCTCGGCCAGGCCCGCCATGCGGACCAGCACACGTTGCAGGTTGCTACTATGTATGGGCTCGGCATCAGTATTACGCTTCCTCCAGGGACGGATCTCGCAATTGATTTTGCCAAGGGTACCGCAAGCGCAAAAGGGGGCGACGTCAAACTAGAAATTGGAAAGCCGCAGTATCGCCTGCTACCGATCAAAAACCGAGGTGTCACCTTTCACCCCCCCTCTATCCATCTCGGTCAAGTATTACTCGGTGAGGATCCCATACAGGTTGCGGAGCTAGGTTTTGCATTTTACGAAGATCTCGTGCGAAGCCTGGAAGTAAGCCTTGAGGCCAGTGGCTGACCAATGACGCACCACGAGTGCCTAACATTTGCACCCAGCCGCCGGCGCAAAAAGGGCGCCGCGGCTGATGCCGGGCGTTGAAGCTGTAGAAAAACCCGATTCGACTTTCACGGATTGCCCAATTTCTCCAAAATCGACTGCCTCTTTTTGGGGAAGACAGGCTTCCCGTGAGGCCATTCTGACTTTTTCTACAGCCTCGTTAGGCGGGAGGATTCATGGACGAGGATCTCGAGACGAGGGTGCGGCGCCTATACGCTGCGATCGGCGAGGTCGTCATTGACGACATGTCGAGGTTCGCTCCAGTTGTCGGCCAGGCCCCCGGCTGGGTGTTCATGTACCAGGATTGGCGAGGCGGCCTGTCGGACGAGCAGTTGAGCAATCTGGCTCACGCCGCGATCAACAACGTGGCCAATCTTCGTAACCACTTGTATGCCTGGGTCGGCAGGCAGGGGCGCAGTAAGGAAGCAGTCACTTACACCGTGCGCCAGTCGTTCGAGTTGCAGGTGTTGATCGACTTAGCTAACAACGAACGACACGGATACCCTCCGAAGCCCGGGCAGAGCCAGTCGGGCCGTTGTCCGCGCCTCACAGAAGTAAAAAGAGTGCTCCGGCTTTCGACTGGCATCTCACCGAACTCGATCGCATCGATCACGATGATGCCCATGCCGACGCCGATGAATACAGGCTCCGGGTCGACGAATGTCATCGTGACCGGAACCGTTCTCGATCAGACCGGCCTCGTGATCGGCGACTTATATGATTTTCTAGAAAAGGGTGTCAAGGCGTGGGAGGCTCTCCTCCCGCGACTGGGATTGCACCTCTGACGCGACGACCTTCGCCCAACGAGGGCTTGAACCAGCCGGTCGTTGGGGTGCACGACCACAGCCCTTGCCGTACTTGGAGGCGTGATGATTCTGCTTTGGGATTCACAGATCAGCGTCGGCGATGTCCTGACCGGTATCGGCCTCCTCTTGACCGTTCTCGGCCTGGTATTCGCGGCAGTTGAGGTTCGTCGAAATACGAACGCCAATCGCGCGCAGCTGTTGGCTGAATTGACCGCGCGATACTTCGGCGACGAGACACTTCGTCGTTTCTCGCAGAGGCTCGATTGGGGTCAGTTTGTGTTCCAGGCTCAGGGATTTCAGTGTTCCGACGACGAACGATCCCTCGACAACATACTCTACACGTTCGACCTCTTTGGCCGTATGATTCGACTGCGAAGCCTGTCGATCGATGAGGCGCGCATCCTCGCTTTTCAGGCATATCGAGTCCTGCGGAATCCAGAAGTTGAGAAATATCTCGCATGGCTCGATTCCGTCTACCCGGCCGTCGGGGTCCCACTCAGACCACACGATGACGCACGGCAGCTCGTTGAACGACTTGAGAGGGAGTGGCAGGTGCAGCTTAACAAGGCCGTCCACCCGACGGCCGCCGGCGTTCAATGAGCGGCCACGGGTGACGGCTCGTCGTTAGTAAGCTAGCGGAGTCAAGGTTCCTTAACGCGATGGAGCCAAGAACGATGGCAGCCAAGAACCGCACTTTAATCCCACGAAGCCTCAGGAGGCAGCTCCTGCTTGAGGCAGGTTATCGCTGCTCTATCCCATATTGCCGCGAGGACAGCGCGTTGGAGTTTCATCATATCGATAGCGATCCCGCGAATCACCATCCGGACAACCTACTTGTGGTGTGCAGCAATCACCATCGTGCCTGTACAGTCGGCCGCATTGACCGGAAGGCCTGTAAACTCCTCAGATCACAACTTAAACCACGGAAAATCCTTTCTCCCGCATCCCTGACAGACTTAAAGCGCATCATCAGAGAAGAACTCCGCACCCCTTTCAGGCGCACCAAGGTGCGGGAACATGTTATCCCGTCAGCCTTCAACCGGCAGTACCTGATCGACGCACTCCAACCGCCAATCCGGGATGAGTTCGAAGCTTACTGCGCCATCCGGATTCTTGGGGAGCTCCGGTATCGGGGTAGCGCCAATGCAATTGTTTCAGGCCTGGAACACATCCTCAAGCGATACCCCACGGGCTTCAGTCGCGAATACTCGCGCTGGTTTCTCGCAGGAGTTGACGCGTTGTCCGGCATTCGCACAAGAGCAGCATTGGACTGGCTGGCAGACCAAATCGCAACGCCCAAGCAGAACGACTTCTTCAGGATCCTCATTCTATCTGTCCTGGAATCCTGTCCGAATGCACCGAGATTCGTTGGATTTGCCGCGCTCGGTCGGACGACGACTAAGAAACGTGGCGGGACCACAACAAACAGGAGTTATCGAGTGCGCGGGCGCACCTGGAATTTTAGCATCAGTGTGCGGAAAGTGCGAGGCTCCTAGGCCAAGAGCTAGCTAACGCCCTCTGTGCCTATGATGCTGAGACACCTACCCCATGCTAATTTAATGTAGAGGGTAGGGTGAAAATCCAAGATGGGAATAGCAGAATTGAAGAGAGAGACGGGGATGGTTGCCCCGGAGCGGAGTGAAGGCGAGCGTA
>JAIQGI010000076.1 GCA_020072565.1 Terriglobia bacterium | reverse complement strand
GATTTTGAGCGTCACCTGTTTTGAGAAAACTTCGATTTATCAAATACTTACGGAATCAGCGCGCGAGCCGTCCAACGACGATTCCGGTAACCAATTGCAGCTATTCAACTTCTAATGGGACACTAGTGGGTGGCGTCCCCTATTTTAGAAGGTGCTTTTGTATTTTGCCCAGGGCGGTGCGGGGCAGCTTGTCCACGAAGATGAAAGCGCGCGGGACTTTGAAGGAGGCCAGGGATGCGCGGCATACGGCCTCCAGGGATGCCGCGTCCGCATTGCCCCGGGGCACGATGTATGCGACCGGCACCTCTCCTCGGAGCTCATCGGATCTGCCGACTACCGCCGCCTCGGCAACCGACGGCTGCTCTTCCAGGAATTCCTCCACCTCGCGCGGATAAATGTTGAAGCCTCCCGAAATGATCAGGTCGCTGCGGCGACCCTGCAGGGTGTAATACCCGTCCCGCGACCGCGCGCCTAGGTCTCCGGTCCGGAAGTACCCGTCGACGAACGCCGCGCGGGTTGCGTCTTCCCGTCTCCAATATCCTGCAAAAACGTTCGGGCCACGGAGGAAGATTTCACCGGTCTCCCCGTCGGGCACGGGCCGGCCTTGCGGATCGAGCAGGCGAACCGAAACTCCCGGCAGCGGCAGGCCAACGGTCCCGGCGCGCCGTTCGCCTGCGTAAGGGTTGCTGATGTTCATGAGCGTTTCCGTCATGCCGTAGCGTTCCAGGATGACGTGCCCGAAGAGACGGTGAAAATCTTCAAGCACCTGGGCGGGCAGCGGGGCTGAACCCGAAACAAACAGCCGCATAAAGCCGCCGATCTCCCCTGCCTGCTCGCTCGCGGTATCGAGCAGCCGCACATAGATGGTCGGAACCCCGAAAAACAGCGTGGGGCGGAAATCAAGGAACTCAGTCGTGGCGGACTGGTGCTCGAAGCGCTCCAGGAGCCGCATGCGGCACCCGCTGACGAGCCAGGTATGGAGCCCGTTACCCAGCCCGTGAACATGGAACAACGGGAGCGGGAGCAGGAAGCGGTCCGCCGGAGAAATCTGCCAGCAGGTGATGAGGTTCAGAGCGTTGGCGGCGAAGTTGTTGTGCGTGAGAATCGCTCCCTTGGAAGTGCCGGTGGTTCCCGACGTATAGACCAGAGCCGCCGGGGTGTCTCCGTCGAGCGTCGCTGCCGGCCTTTCGGAGCTCAGGATGGCGGCTTCTGCGGCCAGTTCCGTCGGGTGCCAGACCTGCACTCCGGCGGGAAATCCCTCCGCCGCCGTTACCGCTGCAACCGGTCCGGCATCGCTGAGGATATGTGCGATCTCACGCTGTTTATATAATATGTTGATCGGAACGAAGACCACCCCGAGCTTGATGCAGCTCACGAAGAGGTCGATCATCTCCACGCAGTTGGCGAGATAGACACACAAGCGGTCGCCGGCATGCAGGCCACGGCCGGCGAGGAGTTGTGCCATACGGTTGCTCCGCGCGTCGATGTCGCCGAACGAGTAGCACTGCCCGCGAAACTCGAGGGCCGCCTCCTGGCGGCGCCCTTGAAATGATAGATCGAACAGATCCGCCAGATTCATGATTTGTGAATCCCAAAGGTGCCTGCCAACGCCAGCAGGGAAAAGCCGCCCAGGGCGAGGAAGCTGGATTGAAAACTCCCGCTCCATTCAACCAGCTTGCCGATCATGGGGGGCGCTGCCAGGATCATGATGATCCCCAGCATGTTCACCAGGCCCATCGCCGCACCCGCCCGGCCGGGGAAAAGCTCGGCGGCGCGCGTGAAAAGAGCCGCATAGGGGAGCCCGCACCCTGTCCCGACCAGTGCGATGGCCAGCGCGGTCCACGTAAGGGAGCCGGCCGCAAGGGCCAGCATGAAGCATCCGCCGGCGGAGAGAATGAGGCTGAGATGGAGCAGCGGGCACACCCCGATCCGGCGCACGAGCGCTCCCCCCAGCGGTCTCATCACAATTCCCAGCAGCAACGCGACCGAACCCAGCAAGCCGGCCGGCACCGCGTCGAGCTGCAAACTACGGCGCAGGAACGTCGTGATCCAGGAGCTGACGACGATCACGAGTCCGAAGGAGGCCATCTGCGCAAAACCCAGCCGCCACAGCTGGAGATTGGCGATCATGCCTCCAAAGCTGCCTGGTGCGTGCCGTTGTTGCGGGGATGCCGGCGATGCCAGCGCCCACACAGCCCAGGCGGCCGCAGCCACGACCGCCGTGGCCAGAAATCCCCCGCGCCAACCGAAAGCGGCAGCAAAGCGCGGGACGGCAAAAATCACAAAGCCCGAGCCCAGCAGGATCGACCCGCCGTAGTACCCCTGGGCCAGGTGCGACCTGCGGCCCGGATACGCCGCTGCGATGTAGCGGGCGCCCGCCACGAAACACGTTCCTGTCCCCAGCCCGACAAAGATCTTCCAGCACAGCAGCTGCCAATAGGCCGAGGCAAAGGCAATGGCGAAATTTCCGATGCACACTTGCGCCAGGGCGATCGTGATGACCCGCCGCGCTCCCAGGCGGTCTGCCAGATGACCGCCGGGGATCTGCATGGCGGCATGCGTGAGGAAAATGCCCGTGGTCAGGAATCCCGCCAGAGCCAGGCTGAATCCGAAGGTTTCCGTGAGTGAAGGAATCAGGGGCGCATGGTTGGTGTAATTGGCGGAAAACGCGAAACCCACGAGGCAGGCGCAGATCAGATCAAGCCTGCCCGATCCGTCCTTCTGATCCCTGCGGGCGCCGATACTGGATTCCTGCAATTGCTTCAAATCGCTTTCCAAACTCGTGACATGCCTTATTGCGCTCGAAATGCACCCCACCCTGCGAGACGCGGTCTGCCCGATTCTAACATGGATGGGCAACGTGGGCCGGACACGCATAGGCGCTACCTTCAGAATTCCTGACATGCCCCCAAAAATCCGGAAAATCGCCGAGTTTCCGGACACAGGTGCGAACCATTATCGGTCCGATTTTTCGCGCCGAAGGCGCCTCGGAGTGCGGCTGCATGACGTGAACCTCATACGCAAATCGTTATCTGTGTCGCACCTTCAGCGCTCAATTCTTCATCCTGCTTGAATCCCGGACGGGCTCCTGGGAGTTGTTGACGGGGAGATTTCGCTCTACTCCCCCCGTCGTATCATGTTATCTTCAGCGCGGCTGCTCTAAAGCCGCTGCCTATGATTCGACCCTGTCTCCTCATTTTCAGTCCGAACCTCTGCGACCGGAAGGAAATCCAATGAGATACATCGGTACTACACTCACTCGACGATTGGCAACGTGTCTGCTTTTCGTCATGACTGCGGCGCTCTGCGGCAGCATCGGCTTGGCCCAGGGACCGGTCGACCGCTGTCTGGTCCCCGCAAAGATCCGCGATGCGGTCCTCAACGAAACATCCGGCGAGGAAGCATATCAGCACGTGCAGATCCTGGCCGTCAACCGCAACCGGCAGGCGGAGGAGTACACGAACCAATATTTCGAATCGGCCTACATCGAGAAGATGGCGAGGCAGTACGGCCTTTCCGACGTGCAGGTGGAGTTCTTTCCGACCCGCGACCAGTGGGATGCTGAAGAAGCCGATCTCTGGCTCGTGGCGCCCACGAAGAAGAAGCTTGCCAGCCTGAACATGGTCCCGACCGCGCTGGCGCAGGGGAGTATGAACGCAGACGTGGAGGCCGAGCTCGTATATGTGGGCCAGGGACGCGAGACCGATTATCAGGGGAAGGACGTCAAGGGGAAAATCGTCCTGGGAAGCGGCAGCGTCGGCCAGGCCTTCACGAGCGGCGTGCAGCGCGGCGCCGTGGGCGCCCTCGGCACAGGGAGTGCAGGTGTGAGCGCGAATTCGGCAGGCTACACGCTGGATCAGCTGGGCTGGTCGAGCGTGTCGGCGCGTGCAGAGACCGGAGGCTTCGGGTTTGTCCTTTCGCTCCGCCAGTTTTACGAATTGCGCGACTACCTGGACCGCGGGCAGAAAGTTGTGTTGAAAGCCCACGTGCGCACCAAGACGTACCCCAGCCGGATGAATGTCATCTCGGCATCCATCCCCGGAACCGACCCGAGTGCCGGCGAGTTGATCACCGTCGCCCACGCGTACGAGACCATCGCGACCCCCGGCGCGAACGACAACTGCACCGGCGTCGCGACCATCCTCGAGGTGGGCCGCACACTCGCCCGGTTGATCAGGGACGGCGACCTGCCGCGCCCGAAGCGCACCATCCGGTTCGTGTGGGGACCCGAGATTTCCGGCTCGACCGCTTTTATGAACAAGCGCCCCGATCTGCAGGACAAGCTGATCGCGGCGCTCAACTTCGACATGACCGGCGCCAACCTGAAGCTGACCGACGGCTACCTCCGCATGAAGATGACGCCGGACTCGCTGCCGAGCTACCTCAACGACTTGATGGCCAACCTGCTGCAGTTCGTGGATCAGACCGAGATCCGGACCCAGCAGGGGGACAACGGCCAGTTCAACTACCGCTTGTGTCCCGTTGCCGCGATCACGTCGGGGAGCGATCACTCGGTCTTCAACAACGGTGGCATCCCTGCCATGCAGTTCAACCACTGGCCGGACAACTTCTACCACAGCAGCCATGACCGCATCATTTATGTTGACCCGACCGAGTTGAAGCGCCCCAGCTTCATGGCTGCTGCGGCCTTCTACTACCTGGCGACGGCAGCGGCTCCGGAGGCGCGGGCGCTCGCATGGGAAGCCGCGACCAATGGGCAGAAGTGGATCGCGGAAGTGACCCGCCAATCGGTCCGGTTGTTGGGCGACGATCCTGCCAAGCTCTACGACCAGTGCAAGGCCGCCCAGACCAAAGTCACCGGCGCATTCAACCGCGCAAAGGGGGGCGTCGAATCGGTGCTCACCTTATCGAAAGATCCGGGCCTGGTCGCGAGCCTCAAACCGCTCATCGCCACCCTGGAATCGGCGCGCAATGCAAACTCGAAGATCGTCGAGGCCACCTACCGGGATCGCTGCGCCGCACTCGGAGCGACCCCGGCCACGCTCACGCTGACGGACAAGGAACGCGAGTATTCGCTATTGGTGCCGCGGCGTCTGTTCAAGATTTATTCGGCAGAAGCGCAACGGCGGAGCCAGGGCGGCGGCAGGGGACAGGGCGCCGGAGGCGGGCGCGGAGAGGGTGCAGGCGCCGGTGCCGCAGGGGCGGCAGAGGAACAGGCCCGCGGCCAGGCTCCGGGACAGCAGCCCGCCGGCCGCGGCGGTGGCGGGCGCGGGCGCACGCCAGGGCTGCCGGGGCTCTCGTCGAGTGAGATCAACATCGCCATCGACGGCACGCGCAGTATCCTCGACATCTACAACCTGGTGCGGGCCGAGTGCGGCAACCTGGTCACCGGCAACGCCGAAACGAAGTTCTCCTACCTCCTGGCGCCGGATGCGCCGGATGTGGAACTGGAAGCGGTAGCCACAGCGATCCGAAACCTCGAAAAGTCCGGTGTCGTGGAGATCAAGCAGCTCCCGCCCCCGGCACAGGAGAAGCCAAAGAAAAAATAAAAAATGCTGCCGGGAAAATGCGAAAAATTCAGAGTGCGGAGCTTCAAAGTGAACGCCGGCCGCTGGACGGCGCCCTGATGTCCAGGGAAATCCAGTTAACGCCGTATGACTCAAACAACGATTTATCGATCACGAAACTGCGGATCGCGTCCGGCGGCTGCGACCCACCGATGTGGTAGGGAGACGTTATGAAAATCCATGTCGTGATGGCTTTTTTGACGTTCATTCCCGGAACCCTGGGCCTTCACGGAGGAGGCGAGAAACTCATCCAGGGTTCAATCAGATCCTGGGGACGGCCCGCATTCGGTCTCAGGTCTTCGATCTCGGTCGAAAAGATGCCCGCATCGAGGGGGAGTCCGTTCATTGTCTCTGTGATTGTCGAAAATATTTCGGGAACCAGGGTCGACTTGAAAACGATCTCCGCATTTGATCTCAGGAATTCTTCGAAAACATCGCCGGAATCGACTCTGACATTTGGGAGTTATTGGTGCCCCGTCAATCTTACAGACAAGAATCCTGCCGGAAAGTCCGGATTGATCCTGGCTTCTCCGTCTCAGCTTGTTATGGAGAAGGGTACATCCATACGTGCCACGATGGATTTGACCAGGCACGGTTGGGATAAAAGCGTCAGCTCGTTTTGGCCGGCAAGAGATTTTGATTCGGTGGTCGGTCCCGGGACCTACATAATACGGCTGGATATTCAAGTGGGCAGCGGCGACGATCCCAAATGGATTCGCTCCAACGAAGTCACAGCTGTGATTGGGAAATAGAGCCGCTTCCCAATTCTCGATTTCTCCCCGGCCGGATTCAGCAGAGAGCGCTCTGACCGCCGCGGGGTACACTACCCGGGACGGGAGACGCCCAGGTCGATCAGGATGTTCCGCAATCGTTCCACGGCCCTCAGGTACCGCTTGCTTGCGGCAGCCTCCGTTATCTGCAGCAGTTGGGCCATGTCGCGCGCGCTGAGCTGCTCAAAATGACGCCAAAGGATCAGGTCGCGTTCCTCGTCGTCGAGCTGGCCCAGGGCCACGCGCAACCGCTCGGCAAGCTCAACCCTGGCAAGTTCCTGGCTCGGTGACGGAGAGCGATCCGCAATGCCGCTCACGAACTCCGCCGAGCTGTCCACCGGCAAGCGGGCGACTTCATGAGTGACCCTGCGCTTTTCGGCTCCGAGGTGGCGGCGATGCAGCGCCAGCACCTTTTCCCGCGCAATCCAGTGAAGCCATAGATAGAAGGGCATTCCCTCCTGCCGGATGTATTTCGGCAGACGCCTGATGGCCTCCAGATACGTGTCCTGCAAGATGTCCGAGGCGTCCACCCGGGCAGCCACACGCCGGTCCATCCTCATGGCGATGGCCCTCCGCAACCGCGCCCGGTGTCGTTGAAAGAGTTCCTCAAATGCCGCCTGGTCGCCGCCCCGGGCTCGCTCGAGAAGTCCCTGGGTCTCATTCGGATCGCTCATGATTCTCCCTCGTGAGGGCCAGTATATGCCCGGCTCATCGGGATGATCGCAATTTCTGTGAAATATCCGCTACCGGATAACCCCGGGCAAACCGCGATGTTCCGCTTTTCCAATTCCGAACGGGGACACTACCCTATTTGATGCCACTCTGCGATATATTATGGGAAGCATCAGGAGGACAGGCAAAAAATGAGCAGACCGCGCCATCGAGCAGAACTTCGAAGAATTGCCCACCAAGCAATGATCGACCGAGGGCTTCAGCCCGATTTCTCCCCCGCGGCGCTGGCTGAACTTGACCGCATCACCGGACCGATAGAGCAGGACGGCGGTGCCGTTCGAGATCTGCGCGACCTTCTCTGGGCTTCGATTGACAACGACAGCTCGCTGGATCTGGATCAGCTCTCTGTCTGCGAAAAACTCCCGGGAGGGGCAGTCAAAATTCTTGTCGCGATCGCAGACGTCGACGCCACGGTCAAAGAAGGATCTCTTATCGACCAGCACGCAGAACAAAACACCACGTCTGTCTACACCCCCGCAGAGATATTCCCGATGCTCCCGGAAAAGCTCTCAACCAATCTCACCTCCCTCGCCGACCAGCAAGACCGCCTGGCGATAGTGGTGGAGTTCATCGTTGCCCCGGATGGTTCGATCAATGCATCCGACGTTTACCGGGCAATGGTGCGCAACCGGGCCAAGCTCGCGTATGACAGTGTGGCGGCCTGGCTCGAGGGCAACGCTCCCGCTCCCGAACCAGTCAGCCGCGTTCGGGGCATGGAAGACCAAATCCGCACTCAGGATGCGGTTGCCCAGAGGATGCAGCAGCTGCGACATGAGAGGGGCGCGATCCTGCTGGAGACGCTTGAGCCGCAGGCCGTCTTCGATGCCGACATGGTTGTGGATCTCAAGCTCGATAAGCTCAACCGGGCCAGGCAGCTGATCGAAGACCTCATGGTCGCAGCCAACGGAACGGCGGCCCGTTACCTTGAACAGAGAGTTTTTCCGTCCTTCCGGCGCGCCGTGCGCTCGCCTGAGAACTGGCCACGGATCGTTGAAGTTGCCTCGGAGTTGGGGGAGACCCTCCCCGCGGAACCTGACTCGAAAGCACTGCAGGCTTTCCTCGCAAAACGCGCACAGGCCGATCCTCTCCGCTTCCCCGACCTCTCGCTGGTCATCGTCAAGCTCTTGGGCAAAGGAGAGTACGTCGTGGGGCATCCCGGCGACCCTCCAATCGGCCACTTCGGACTGGCGGTGAAGGATTACACGCATTCGACGGCTCCAAATCGGCGCTTTCCGGATCTTGTCATTCAGCGGCTGCTAAAGGCTGCAATGGCCGGACACCCGGTCCCGTATGACGATGGCAGGCTGCAAGCCCTGGCATCGCACTGCACGCAGAAGGAAAGCGACGCCAACAAGATTGAGCGGCAGGTTCGAAAGTCCGCGGCTGCGCTCCTTCTTCATTCGCGGATCGGCCAGCATTTCCATGCCCTGGTCACCGCCACCGCCGAAAAGGGGACATGGGTGCGGGTCTTAAAGCCGCCGGTCGAGGGACGACTGGTGAGTGGGTTCGAAGGGCTGAAGGTTGGGAAAGAGGTGCGGGTCAGGCTGGTCGCTACCGACGCCGAAAGAGGCTTCATCGACTTCGCAAGAGCTTAGGCGTCCGGCCGCGATCTGGTCAAAATCGATCGCCACGAAATGCTGCCACTCGCCGGTGAGAGACTTGAATAGATTGCTACACCCGGTTTGATGGATGTATCGTCGTTATTACCATCGGTACCTCTGGAGGTCAAAAATGAAACTCTCGGGAACAGTGCCGCTTTTGGGGGCCTTGCTTCTTTACGTTCCATCTCCTGCTTTGGCAAGCGAGCAGCAGGTACAGTACTTCCCGCAGCTTGCCGACGGCGGCGGCTACAGCACCACGTGGTATTTCACCGGTTATGGCTTGGGGCCGACCTCGGTGGACGTAGAGATTCTTGACAAAGACGGGTATCGACTTACTCTGACAACCGACCAAGGAACAAGCGATACATTTCACCTTTCCCTCAACGGCTACGGCTCGACTTCCCTCCGAACCCTTGGAGCAGGCAGTACGGTGAAGACTGGATATGTCAAGATCACGTCGAGCCCCCCCGTCGGGGTGACCGAGACCATTAAACTTGCCGGGAGCAATGGGCTTGCGAGCCGGGCCGCAGTTCTTCCCTCATTTCCGATTGGGATGGCCACACTACTCGTCCCCGACGCCCGGAGCACCGCAATTGCGCTGTTGAATCCCGACTTCTCAAACACAATCATCTTCCGGCTGCTGGATAAAGACGGCAATCCTGCGGGGCCGCCTTCGACATTCCCAATGGAGGCGCACAGACAGGTGGCACTGTATGTCAATCAGATCCCCGGTTTTGAGAAGGTGGCCTCTCTGGACGGATCGATCGAGCTGTCCGGATCGTCGCCGTTCTATGTGACAACGCTGGCATTTGAGGGCCAGAACTTTGCTATCGCGCCGGTTTTACCCGGGCGCAGCGAGCCTGCGGATGATCGCGGCAGCCTTCTGAATCAGTACAACTCGCTCCTTCAGCAATCGCTGAACCTGGGGGATCAGCTCCTCCCTCCCTCAGCGGAGGACCTGGCATCATTCGCCGGCTTTCTCAGCCAGCCTCAGACTGGATTGATTCGACTGCTTCCCAGGGAAACCTATGATGGCCATCTGACGATCCGAGGTGGCGGAGCGTACTATTCATTCGCTCGACTGACTCATGAGTACGGCTATGGATCGGATATCGGGCTTGAACAGGGCTATCTGAGCGTCGGCTTCGCGGGCGCGGATTTCGGGTTTTTGGCCAGCCTTGGAAATATGTCGATTGACGGAGTCACGCTGGACGATCCGGCAGTGCAATACCTTGCCTCGTTCGCTGCACCAACGAATCTATCGGATGCGCGAGTCCAACAACAGCGCGCCGGAGCTGGATTTTCAATAGGATCGTACCGCTACATCGATCGCATGAATGCGGCTCAGAATACCTACGTACTGCGTTCGGTCTGTTACGGGAGATCGGACTTGCTGGTGGCTTTTCGAGTAACCCGGTTCGACACCGATGGAAGCATGATTCTCGTCTGGAAATTGCTTAGGAGTTTTCCGGTGCCCCAGCTTCAGTAAATGAATGAGGCGTACCTGCTGAAATTGCCTCGTTGACAGCTTTTCTTTCCGGCCGTCGGAGACTGCCGAGATCGAGATGATCCTCCACAAATGCCTCCAGAAGGATCCTCGAAACCGGTACCAGGATGCTGCCGGCCTGATTGGGGCGTTGCGATCTGTCAGTCGGCAGGATGCGCCTGGCTCTCAGGCGAAAGCTACTCTCAAGGCTCGCCATCCGTCCATTGCGGTTCTCCCCTTCGTGGATATGAGTCCTCAAAAGGACCAGGAATATTTCTGCGACGGCATAGCAGAGGAGCTGATTAATGCCCTGACGCACATCAGGGATTTGCGCGTTGTGGCGCGGACCTCCGCGTTCGCCTTCAAGGGGAAGAACATCGATGTTCGAGAAATCGGCAAGACGCTGAGCGTCGACTCAGTTCTCGAGGGGAGCATTCGCAAGGCTGGAACGAAACTGCGCGTCACAGCCCAGCTGATCAGCATCGAAGATGGCTATCACCTCTGGTCGGAGAAATTTGACCGCGAAATGGAGGACATTTTTGCCATCCAGGACGAGATCTCGACGGCCATCGTGGACAACTTGAAAATCGAGTTGCTGGCAGACGAGAGGACTGTGGAACTGGACCCGGCCATGGGACTGGCCTACTTCCATGCCGGGATGTCTTATTACCAGAAAAATCTGATGGACAAAGCGATCTCCGCGTTTCAAAAATCCAGGGAATTGGCCGCTTATTCCGGCTGGGCGGAGAGCTACCTGAGGACTTCGAGTGTCGTGGCCGCGCGGCGGTCCGCCCCCCTGTATAATCTCTGGACGCCGAAAAACGCAAACGGACAACGACAGTATTGATCTTGCCGGCACGCGGGAGGTTTTGCCGCCCCGCAGGGATCCGCGCTTTGGCCGCGGATAAACGGAATGTTCCCTTTTCGCTTGATACTCCGGCCCGGCGGCGATAGAAATGCAGGTCGCGATCGATGCCATTGACTGGAATTGACATGGATTCAGGCCTGGAATTGTCTCGAAACGAAGCTGAGAGCCCGGTCCCCGCAGGATCGTGTTTCTCAGAGTCTTTGGCTGTTAGAGGTGGTGTTGAGAGGTGTTGATCCGATTGTCGCATCTGGCTGCCGACTATCCTGAGATCTCTGAGCTCGACATCTTGGAGAAGCGGTTGCGGAAACAGTTGCCTGTGATAGGATGAGGCGGAAAACAGACAGCCATAAGCCGGTAAAACCGCAGTGCAGAGACATGGATACATGCGCCGATTGATACCAATCCCGATCACGGTTGTCGGCTCCGCTCTCCTTCTCACCATGGGATTGTCCGCTCGCGGTTCCCATGCGCCGGCCGCGCAGGTCCAGACCCGGGCCCAGGAGCAGCGACCCCCTCAGGCCGGAACCATCCAGGTCCGCGTGCGCCTGGTTCCGGTAGATGTGATCGTCACCGACCGGCTCGATCGCCCGGTGGCCGATCTGAAGAAGGAAGAGTTCCGCATCTTCGAAAATGGGCGCGAGCAGGAGATCCGCCACTTCTCGGTGCAGACCTTTACGAACGCCGCACCAGAGCCGGCGCCGACCGCCACCCCGCAACAGGTTTCTCCTACCGGGATCACGCCGCAAACAGCCCGCACCTTTCTCATCCTGATGGGGCGCGGCCGGCACCATCGCTTCAAAAACCTGGAAAACCTGATCCGCTGGGTTCGCGCAGACTTGCTGCCGCGGGATCGCGTGGCTGTGTTCGCATACAATCGTGCGACCGATTTCACCACCAATCACGAACGCATCGCCCGCGTGCTTGAACGTTACCAAGGCACGTACGAAAACATCGAGGCGCAGCTGGAGTCGCGTGCGAGCGGGCTAGCGGTCATCTACGGGAGCAGGGAAATTCCGAAGTCTCTGCAGAATTACATCAACGGCATCTTTGCCAACTCCGATGGACTCGAGAGCCGCCAGGTGCCGGCGGATGCTTCGGACACGTCCCAGGCAAAGAGAGATCGTGCCAAGGCTGCTCAGATACTGACGCACCAGCTGGTCCAGCAGATGGCGGATACGGTCGCGGATCCGGGGAAATCGATCGCGGCAAATCTCAACGAGCTCGCGGCCATGGACATGGTCACCGGTCTGATCCCGTTAAATGAATGGGCCGAACTGAACACCGGTTCCACCCAGGACATGAAGAACATCTTCACCTGCATCGAATACCTGCGCTATCTGGAAGGCGAAAAGCATCTCCTGTTTTTCACCGAAGAAGGATTGTTCTTCCCTTTCGGCAACGTGGACAACGATGACACCATTGCAGCAGTCGCAAACAATGCCCGTGTTGCGATCGACACCTTCCAGACCGGCGGCATTCGCCTTGATATGGGCATAAGCAAAGGGCCGGTGAACCTGATGAACAATCCTCTTTCTGATCCGGGACGCGCCAATGCACTCGCCAGCCTGGGCACCATCTCTCAACTCACAGGCGGCCGTTCCTCGATCTACGGCAGCCTCGGCCCCGCACTGCAGCGTGTCAATGCGATCACGCGCGTCGCGTATCTGCTCGGTTATTATCCCAAGGATGAGGATTGGAATGGCGCTTATCGTCAAATCAGCGTCAGGGTGAACCGGCCTGGGTTGAAGGTCTCTTTCAGGCACGGATATTTCGCCCGCGACGCGTTCCGGCCTTCCGATCAGCAGGAGTTCCTTGCTTACAGCCGTATCACTTCAGCCGGCGGCTATGAGGCGGACATCGGCGATCTTCCCTTCAGGATTGCCACAGCAAGCTCGGTGACCGCTGCGGGCCAACCGCAGATCAAGGTGGACCTTCAAATCGACGCGACCAGACTCGGCTTCAGGAACGTAAACGACCGTCACACAGGCAAGCTGCGCATCGCCATTTTCTATGCGGACCGCAAGAGGAATTACCTGGGCGAGGAGTGGAAAATCCTGGACCTGCGTCTGCTGGAGGACAATTACCAGCGGTTCCTGCAGTCGGGCATTCCGGTATCGATCCCGATACCGCTCAAGGCACCCAACCAGATCCTCAAGGTCGTTATCTATGATACGGAAAGCGACCGGGTAGGAAGCAGGCTGATCAAGGTGCGCTAGGCACAGCCCATGAAGCGGACCAGTTTGACTACAGCAATTTTCATTCGCACTACTTTTTCAACAACAGAACCCGCGTGAATCGCAGTTCATTCTGCGGACCGAAGCGATAGGAAACACTCCAGGAGCCAAGGCGGTCATTCAGCTTCAGGAGCGGGCCGACTTGAGGGTTCCATTTCCCGTCCGCATGGAAAAAGCCGTTGGAGATCCCGACCTCCCACCGCCGGCGAATCACCTTGCTGGCATCGAGGGTGTCGAGCACCTGATAATGCGCGACATCTCCTGAGATGGGAACAAAATGTCCCAAAAAGGAATTGATGCGCCATCCGTCTTTGTCGAACATGATCAGCAACGCAATCTTGACGCCGCGCTGCCCCGCCTCCTTGGCTATGACTGCGTAAGCCATGGGTGCAATCGTCAGGAATTGAGCGGGCTTGAAGCCGTATCCGCCACCAAGGTTGAATTCGTTGCTTCCCGGCACGCCCACGTAAAACAGGTCCACGATCGCGGAGTTGTGGAACGTATAGTTCCAATCGGCATAGCGATATTTCGTGTTGGCGCCGCGCGCTTCAAAGTAGTGTTGAGCCTGCACCTGGCCGCCGGCCAGCCAAAATGCCAGGACTACGCCTGCCTTCATTGTGATTCGCATAGGCCCATTGAACACTATCCGGCCCCTGTAAATCAGCATATTTCTCGCAATGCCCTGGGTGAGGTCGTGAGCGGCAGCCTGCCGGCTCTCTCAAAGCGTTGCACATCGAAGGCTACAAGCCGGATTTGATCTGGTTCGACGGCGACTGGGATTTCTCTGCCGAACAGTGGCGGGCGAAGGAGCTGCGCGAGCAGATTTTTCGCCTCCTGCCTTCCGTCATTTTGAACTCGCGCCTGAACGGCTATGGGGATTATGCCACTCCGGAACAGGGCGTTCCGATTGCGATGGCGATCGCGACTGCGATAGCGATGCCGATGCCGATCACGACCACGATGTTCGTTGGGAGAGCCTTTCTTGGTGCGGTGAAGTAAGTGTCCGTTCGCGGGAAAAATTGGTCTCAAAAGCGAACACTCGAGGAAATGTCCGGTCCCGTGGCGTAGGTAGCCGCTCCGAACCGGGGGCACGCCAAACTCAATCGTTGGAATAGAAAAGGGCGTATCCATGCGGCGCCAGGTCTTGAAAGACTTCCTGGCACGATTAGTGCTTAAAATCATGTATGCCTATGCTGTGCCCGATATCAAACAAAGCACGGACCGATAATCCCGGCGCTCCCGTTGATCAGAAGATCGTGAAGCGTTGCCTCCGGGGAGATGAGGATGCCTGGGAGACGATCGTGCACCGCTATGCCGGGCGTATCTTTGGCCTGTGCTACCGCTATACCGGCCGCCGGGACGAGGCGGAAGACTTGACGCAGGAAATATTTATCCGGATCTATCAGAACCTGCGCAGCTTCCGCTATGAGACCGGGAGCTTTAATAACTGGGCCCTGAGGCTGAGCCGGAACCTGGTCATCGACCGCTTCCGGCAAACCAGGCGGTTCCAGCAGTTCGGCGGAAGTCCCGAGCTGGAGGCCATGCATCTGGAAGACGAAACCAGGCCGAATCCTCATAGAAGGATAGAACAGGCGGAGGCTTCCAAGGTCATCGCGGAGGCACTGCGCGCACTTTCTCCTGAGAACAAGGAAGTGATCATCCTGCGCGACCTTCAGGGGATGGGCTATCAGGAAATGGCCGAGGTGCTGGGGATACCGGAGGGCACCGTCAAGAGCCGCATCAATCGCGGCCGACTGGCGCTGGCCAGGCAGCTATCCAGATATCAAGCCAGGAAGGGAATGCGCGTCTAGCAAGTGCCCACGCCCTGCCGGCGTACTCTCCCAGGGGAGCCGGCAATGCCGACCCAGCGTCTCTGCTGGGCGGCCAAAACCCGCTACGCAGGACCACCAGCCCCACCACGGTACCACCGGGCGCGAGCCCCATAGACTGCAGTCGACTGCCGCCATTGCCGGATTATGACGCCGGAAACTTCATTCGGTGTAACAGATCCTGAAAGCGCGGATCGCTGCGTATGGGGTCCCAGCGCGGATCGACGCTCAACCACACCATCATGGCCCCGTGCGCAGCGTAAGCTTTTTCCAAAAATTCGAATGCCTTGCTTCGATCTCCCAGTCCAAGGTACACGATCGCAATATCATAATCTTGCGCGATCCCTTGCGTGCGCCCGCTGGTCAGATCGGCTAGAATCTTTCGGGCTTCTTCCGTCTGGCCGACCAGTCCATAAGCATGCGCGAGCGCAGCCAGATGTTCCGGATTGCGTTGAGACAGGTTCACCGCAGTCTGGAATTCCTGGATGGCTTCGCTCATCCTGTGCTCGCTTTCATAGGCAAATCCGAGCCTGAGATGGGCCAGGTTGAACGTTGGGTCTTTTACCAGGGTCTTCTTGAACTGGTCGATTGCCTCCTTGGAGCGGCGCTGGAAATAGTAGATCCACCCTTTGTTCGTATTGATTATGAGAGAGAGCGGATCGATCTCAAGGGCACGGTCCAATTCCTCGATGGCATCGTTGTCTCTTCCGAGCGCTACGAGCAGCAGAGCGTACCAGTGGTGGGCGGTGTCATAGCCCGGATTATACTGGAGCGCAAGCTGGAAATTGCGCTCGGCTTCCTGCCAGTCCCAATCGTAATAGCGTGCAATGAATGCAAGAGACGTGTAGGCCTCCGCCAGTTGATCATCATACTTGAGGGCCTTTTGGGCAGCGTCCTTTGCCTTGGGGAAACCTTCGTCCGCGGTAGCGTAGTTGTACCGGACCTGCAGGGAGTAGGTGTCAGCCAATCCCGCGTAAGCCAAGGCATAGCCAGGGTCATAACGGGTGGCTTCGCTGAATAATTGAACGGCCCTTTTGAATCCGTCTTCGTTTCGTCGATTCCAGAAGTACTTGCCTTCGAGATAGGCACTATACGCTTCCGCATTCTCAGTGTGTCTCTTACCCAGTCTTTTCTCATCCTCGGGATTCAACTGCAGGCGCAGGTTCGTGGTCACCGCCTTGGCGATCTCTTCCTGCAAGGTGAAGAGGTCGGCCTTCCGCCGCCGGTAAGGCTGTCCCCAGAGATTGCCATTATTGCGGGCATCGACCAGAGCCACGCTGATCGAAAACTCTTCTCCGCGACGCAGAACCTTGCCGAGAAGCAACGCCTGGACACCCAAATCCCGGCCGACTTTGACGGGATCGATTGCCTGCCCTTTGTATCGGGCCACGGAAGTGTAGGCTATCACCCGGAGGGTCTTGAGTTGTGAAAGGCTGTTGATGAGGCTCTCCGCCAGCCCATCGCTGAGGTACATCGAGTCGGGATCATTCCCGACACACTCAAAAGGCAGCACAGCCACGGAGCCAATCGTCTGGCTTCCGAACCTTGCACCTGTCAGCTGATAAACGGCGTAGGCGCCAGCGATCAAAAGCAGCAGCGCGGCGGCACCCAGGACCAACGGTCTCATCCGACGGCGCGCCGGCAGATCAAGGATCTCTGCAGGCGCGCTCCCCTTCCGTGGCGCTCGATATGCGGATCCTTCCGCGGCAGAGATGCCGGCCGCTCGCGCAACCGCCTTGTCCGAGGTGATGTCTCGTTTCAGCCGTTTCAGATCCGCGGACAGGTCGGCAGCCGACTGGTACCGCAAATCTCTCTCTTTTTCTATGGCCTTGTGAATGATGTTTCCAAGTGCATCCGGCAGTTCAGGATTGATGCGCGACAGGGCCGGGGGGCTCTTGTGCAAAATGGCGTCGAAGGTGGCAGCCGAGGTTGTGCCGGCAAATGGCTGTCGCTCCGTCGCTATTTCATAGAGCACCACCCCGAGCGAGAAGATATCTGTCCTGGAATCAACCTCGTTTCCCAATGCCTGCTCGGGTGACATATAAGCCACAGTGCCTACGGCCATGCCGGGACTGGTCAGGAGGTCATCCCGAACCGCTAACGGTTCTGTGCTGGCCTCGGCGGCTTTGCCCCTGGCATGATGCTCCGGAGCCAATTTCGCCAGGCCGAAATCCAGGATTTTGGCATGTCCGCGGTCGGTCACAAATATGTTGGAGGGCTTGATGTCGCGATGAACGATTCCCTTGGAGTGGGCGACACCAAGGCCGTCTGCGATAGCGATGCCCAGTTCGAGCAGTTGTTCGATTTCGATCGGCTTTGTCGAAATGTAGTGCTTCAGGGTCTCGCCTTCGAGATACTCCATGGCGATAAAGTGCCGACCTTCATGCTCGCCGATTTCGTAAATCGTGCAGATATGAGGATGATTGAGTGAGGAAGCAGAGCGCGCCTCGCGCTGAAACCGCTCCAACGCATGCCGATCACTGGACAATTCCTCAGGCAGAAACTTAAGCGCGACAAAGCGGCCCAGCTTGGTGTCTTCCGCCTTGTAAACGACGCCCATGCCGCCGCTGCCCAGTTTCTCCAGGATCGTGTAGTGAGCGATGATCTGGCCTACTTGGGGCATGAAACCCTCCGGGGCAACGGATCTGGTTGGGATTATCAGTATCGGCCCGATTATAGTGCGGGCATGCCGCCTTCAATAGCAAAATCCGCCGTTCTTTGGACCGCACGATCTGTGCGCGAGGAAGCTGGCCAGTGGTAATTTGGCGTCGGACCATGGCATGCGGCCGGCGGCGTAAAAAGCGCGCCACGGCGGATGCCGGCGTTGCGCCGATATTTCGCGTATTGACTTGAGGCTGGTGCTTGAATAGCGTAGGGACCTCATCAGGCCGATTTTGATGAGTGACCCAAGGTTCTGGGAAATGCGATTCGGATGGCGGCGCGCTGGAGTCAAGAGGCTCGCCACGCCGTTGCCGGCATTGCCAGACGAAGCCTTTCGTTCATGGAGTCGAGAGTGAAACAACTGCAAAAACGCTTCGGCGAGACGCACACTCTGCGAAGCGCCGGGATCATGCTGTCAATCGCAACACTGGCCGCTCTTCAGATTCAGAACCCGTCGAATTCTTCGGGTCAGGCAGCAGACGCAGCGACATATGGCTACCGTGTGGTGCACGCCTATCCGCATGATGCCGCAGCGTATACCCAGGGATTGCTCTATCGCGACGGGTTTCTCTTCGAAAGCACGGGTCTGAACGGCCGATCAACCCTGCGAAAAGTGCGGTTGGAATCAGGCGAAGTGATTCAACGTTGCGCCGTCGATCCCAAGTACTTTGCCGAAGGTTTGACCGATTGGGGCGACCAATTGATACAGCTCACCTGGTTGTCGAACATCGGCTTTTTCTACGATCTCAGCACCTTCAAGGTGCGGGGCACGTTCAGGTTTTCCGGAGAAGGCTGGGGCCTCGCCCATGATCGACAGCGGCTGATCATGAGCGACGGAAGCTCCACTCTCCGATTTCTTGATCCAGCCACTTTTCAGGAGATCGGGCGCCTGGCAGTTAAAGACCGGGGCGAATCCGTTAAGAATCTGAACGAGCTGGAGGTTGTGCGCAATGAGATCTTCGCCAATGTATGGCACACCGATCGAATTGCCAGAATCGAGCCTCGATCCGGCCAGGTGGTTGGATGGATTGATCTGCAAGGCCTGTTGCCGACCAGCGATCGGAGAGATCCCGAAGCCGTGCTCAACGGCATCGCTTATGATGCCGCAAGAGATCGACTGTTCGTCACGGGCAAGCTATGGCCGAAACTCTTTGAGATTCGGCTGGAGCGCCGCCGATAGGGCGGACCCATCCCTCTTTTATCTCTGCATTCTCTGCGCCCTCTGTTCCGAAAATTCTTAGGCTCAGGCAGCCTCTTCCGTTAGTTTTACTTTGTAGCCCAGATGCTCAAGTCTTTTTACATGGTATCGACGAATTCGGTCTCGGTGAAGGCGTTCAAAGTAATCGGCGC
>JAIQGI010000075.1 GCA_020072565.1 Terriglobia bacterium | reverse complement strand
GCGTTGCGTCGAATTGAACCACATGCTCCACCGCTTGTGCGGGCCCCCGTCAATTCCTTTGAGTTTCAGTCTTGCGACCGTACTCCCCAGGCGGGGCACTTAACGTGTTAACTCCGGCACCGGGGGACTCAATACCCCCGACACCAAGTGCCCATCGTTTACGGCTAGGACTACCGGGGTATCTAATCCCGTTTGCTCCCCTAGCTTTCGCGCATCAGCGTCAGTCACTGTCCAGGTAGCCGCCTTCGCCACAGGTGTTCCTCCCAATATCTACGCATTTCACCGCTACACTGGGAATTCCACTACCCCCTCCAGGACTCAAGCAAAGCAGTTTCAGATGCAATTCCCGAGTTAAGCCCGGGGCTTTCACATCTGACTTGCAAAGCCGCCTACGCGCCCTTTACGCCCAGTAATTCCGAACAACGCTTGCCACCTCCGTATTACCGCGGCTGCTGGCACGGAGTTAGCCGTGGCTTCCTCAGGGGGTACAGTCAAACCGGTTAAGGTGTTCTTCCCCCCTGACAGGAGTTTACGACCCGAAGGCCTTCATCCTCCACGCGGCGTTGCTGCGTCAGGCTTTCGCCCATTGCGCAAAATTCCCCACTGCTGCCTCCCGTAGGAGTCTGGACCGTGTCTCAGTTCCAGTGTGGCCGTACGCCCTCTCAGGCCGGCTACTGATCGTCGCCTTGGTGGGCCGTTACCTCACCAACTAGCTAATCAGGCGCGAACCCCTCCCCAAGCGACTTGCGCCCTTGATCACCAGGACATGCGTCCCGGCGATGTTATGCGGTATTAGCACCGCTTTCGCGGTGTTATTCCACGCTCGAGGGCAGGTTGTTCACGTGTTACTCACCCGTCTGCCACTGTACTCGCGGGATTGCTCCCACTTTCTCGTTCGACTTGCATGTGTTAGGCACGCCGCCAGCGTTGATTCTGAGCCAGGATCAAACTCTCCAATTAAACTTGGAAGAGTCTTGAATCTTGCGATTCAAAATCTCACTGGTGTTACTGTTCTGAAATTTCTTTCAAGGAATGATTTTCGGCACGCACTATCTAGTTTTCAAAGATCCAGGCAATCCCCAATCTTACGGGTGTGCCCCCTCCTTGTCAAGCCCGCAATTTGCCCGCCGGCTCTCTTTCAAAGGGGGTGCATTATAAACGTAACATTTCCTGATCGCAAAGAAGAAAATGCAGCCGCCGACAATATTTTCTATTGGATCTTCACGCGGCAGAAGTGACGCTTTCCGCAGCGCAGCACGAATTCCGGCGTCTGCGCGGGAAGCCCGGTGGTGACGTCGTCGACCTTGTCGCCGTCGACAGAAACCGCACCCGATTTGATCAGTCGCCTGGCCTCCGATTTGGAGGAAGCCAGGCCGCCGAGGACCAGCAGATCGACAAGGCTTGCCGGCGCATCTCCCTGATTCAGCATGATTTCTGGCATTTCCTCCGGCAGCTCCCGGCGCTGATGCACGCGGGCAAAGTGCTCATGCGCCTGCCGCGCCGCTTTCTCGCCGTGAAAATCCTGGACGATCTGGCGCCCGAGCCGTGCCTTCAGCTCCATCGGATGCAGGGTCCCGGACTCGATCCCCTGCTTCATGCCCGCGATCTCCGTCATCGGGACATCCGTGAGCAGCTCCCAGTAGCGCAGCATCAGGGAATCGGAGATCGACATGATCTTTCCGAAGATCACCTCCGGCGGCTCCGTAAACCCGATGTAGTTGCCCAGAGACTTGCTCATCTTCTCGACGCCGTCCGTGCCCTCGAGCAGCGGAGTCGTCAGAATCACCTGCGCTTCCAGGCCGTACTCGCGCATGATGTCGCGCCCGACCAGCAGGTTGAACTTCTGATCCGTACCCCCGAACTCGAAGTCCGCTTCCAACGCCACCGAGTCGTAAGCCTGCGCCAGCGGGTAGAGCAGCTCGTGGATAGAGATCGGCTGGCCGGCCTTGAGGCGCTTGGTGAAGTCGTCGCGTTCGAGCATGCGCGCAACGGTGTAGCGCGAGGAAAGCCTGATCCATTCAGCCGAGCTGAGCTTGCCCAGCCAGCGACTGTTGTAGTCGATCACGGTCTTTGCCGGATCGAGGATCTTGAAAACCTGGCTCTTGAAGGTCTCGGCGTTGGCGGCTATCTCCTCCGTCGATAGCGGAGGACGGGTGCGCGACCGCCCCGTGGGATCGCCGATGGAAGCCGTGAAATCGCCGATCAGGAAAATTACGGTGTGCCCGAGATCCTGGAAGTGTTTCATTTTCCGCAACAGCACCGCGTGGCCCAGGTGCAGATCCGGAGCGGTGGGATCAAAACCCACTTTGACCTTCAAGGGCATCCCTGTGCGCACCGATTTCGCGAACTTGAGCACCGCTGCTTCTTCGCTGATGATCTCGACGGCACCCTTGCGCAGATAATCAAGCTGTTGCTGAGCACTCCTCATCAATTCCGCCCCCTCGACCTATTGAGGATCAGAAACTATGGTGGCGCCATTCTAACCTGAAGTGAACGACCACGCCAGGAAGGCGTGGCGTCGGCTTGCCCCCAAAGCGAGGCGAGCCACATATCAGAAGGCCCCGCTGGGGCCGTTCAGATTGTAATTCATCGCATCCTTAGCCAATCGTCTTCTTATCAGTTGCACGCACCTTCACCGGCCCCGCGACCGCAGCCACCAGCCCAGGGCGCAAGCCCTGGGTCCATGCGATCGTAGAAAAGGAGCCCTGCAGGGGCGACCCGCAGCACCTTCCACGCAGCCCCGCGCCAGGGGCGACCGCAGCACCTTCACCCAGCCCCGCCAGGGGCAACCGCAGCACCTTCACCCAGCCCCGCCAGGGGCAACCGCAGCCGCCAGCCCAGGGCGCAAGCCCTGGGTCCATGCGATCGTAGAAAAGGAGCCCTGCAGGGGCGATGCAACTCCAACCACCTTTTCTGTGTCGCCCTGTCATCCTTTGGACTCTGGTCCAATCCCAGGCCTTGCGGCCTGGGCTGTAAACTGCGGCCTCCCCTTCGGGGCTAGAAGCAATCCACGTCTCGCCGTAACAGCTGAGCCTGCCAGAGTCGCACGGCCGGAGGCCGTGGGTTTAGTACGCACTAATCATCGACGATGGATGGCAAGCAAAAAAGACCAGGGAATTGGCCGCCGATGGACGCAGACAGGAGCTTTCGCCGACGCAAACCAAACGGTCGGCGCCGGTCAGCGTTTTTCCGCATCCTAAACTGCATTTTGGTCGTACATTCAAGAACAATCCGGGTCAGGGCCTTCTTCACCTGCACACAACCGCGGGCTCAAGCCCGGGGCTGATCCAGAACTTGGGCGATCGCGCGCCAATACAGATCGTGTTCCTGCCGCAAAATTCTCGCAGAAAGAGAGTCCTCGGTATCACCTTCCAGAACCTCCACCGCCCGCTGCATCAGGATGCGGCCTGTGTCCACGCCCTCGTCGACCAGGTGGACCGTGCACCCGGTGATGCGCACGCCGTATGCGAGCGCTTGCCGCTGCGCGTGAAGGCCGGGGAACGCAGGCAGCAGGGCCGGATGAATGTTCACGATGCGCCCGCGATAGGCAGTGACAAACTCGGAGCTGAGCACGCGCATAAATCCCGCCAGACAGATAAGAGCGGGATCAAATGGCCGAATCGCCGCCATCAGGAGCCGGTCGTACTCCGTCCTTTCGATGCCCCGCGACGGCAGGCAGATGCACGTCAACCCCAGTTCGCGTGCCCGCGCCAGCCCCGGCGCCTCGGCCACGTTGCTGATCACACAGCAGATGCTCGCACGCAAGTCTCCGCGCGCGATTGCTTCATGGATCGCGATGAAGTTCGAACCTCGTCCAGAGAGCAGGATGGCTAGCCGCCGATTCTGTTCCATCGTCCGTCGCCTCCGTTACGCGCCGTCGCGGTAATGAACCGTCCCATCGCCGTCTACAATTTCACCAAGCTCAAAGCAGGACTCGTTCCGGGCAGCGAAGTGGCGGCCCACCGCGTCCGTGTCTTCGGGCGAAACCACCAGGATCATACCGATGCCCATGTTGAAGGTGCGATACATCTCCGCCTCTTCGATGCCCCCTTTCCGCTGCAGGTAATCGAAGATCGGCAGGACCGGCCACGACCCCTTGCGGATCTCCGCCGCTGTGCCCGGCGGAAGAATGCGCGGCAGGTTTTCCGTGATACCGCCCCCGGTGATGTGCGCCATCCCTTTCAGTGTGCCCGTATCCAGAAGCGGTTCCAGCAGAGAGAAGTAACTGCGGTGCGAAGCGAGCAGCAGGTCGGCGACCGATGCCCCAAGCTCCGGCACGATATCGCCGTGATGCAATCCGAGGCGCTCGAAGAACAGTCTGCGCGCCAGCGAGTAACCGTTGGTGTGCAGGCCCGCCGAAGCGATCCCGAGCAGGCGATCGCCGGCCCGGATGTGGGACCCGTCTATGAGCCGGGAACGATCCACGACACCGACGATAAAGCCGGCCAGATCGTACTCGCCCGGTGCGTAAAAGTCGGGCATCTCCGCCGTCTCGCCTCCGATCAGGGCGCAACGCATCTCGCGGCAGCCGCGTGCCAGGCCCGACACGACCTGTTCCACCACTTCCGACTCGAGCTTTCCGCAGGCGATATAGTCGAGGAAAAAGAGCGGCCGGGCTCCCTGGACCAGGATGTCGGACACGCAATGTGAGACCAGATCGTATCCTACCGTGTTATGGATGCCGGTCATGAAGGCGATCTTGAGCTTGGTCCCGACGCCGTCGCAGCTCGAAACCAGCAGCGGTTCGCGGTAACGGTCTTGCTCGAAACGAAACAGGGCGCCGAAGCTGCCGATGTCGGTCAGCACCCCCGGCGTGAAGGTGGCGCGCGCCAGTTTCCGGATGCGCTTTTTCGCCTCATTCGCGGTGTCAATGTTCACGCCGGATTGAGCGTAGGTCATTTTTCCAGAATCGTGATTTTGCATGAATGGACGAAACAGTTTATGAGTTTGACGGAAGGATTTCCACGAGGTTTTTCTCGAACAGCTCCCTTTGCCTTTCTTGCGGAACCACTTCGGTCGGGTAACGATCGGTGAAGCAGGCGGAGCAGAATCGTTCTCCGGCGCCGACCGACTTCAGCAGGGATTCGAGGCTCAGATAGTGAAGCGAGTCGGCCCCGATGAATTTCCTGATCTCTTCGACCGATTTGGAGGAAGCGATCAGCTCCCTCTTGGTGGGGGTGTCGATGCCGTAATAGCACGGTCCCACGATCGGCGGCGAGGTGATGCGCACGTGGATCTCCTTCGCCCCGGCCGCCCGGATGATGTGCACGATCTTTCTGCTCGTCGTGCCGCGCACGATCGAATCGTCGACGAGGATGATGCGCCGGTCGCGCAGGATCTCGCGCACCGGATTCAGTTTTACCTTCACTCCGAAATTGCGGATCGACTGCCGCGGCTCGATAAAGGTCCGGCCCACGTAATGGTTGCGGATCAGGCCGAACTCCAGAGGGAGGCCGCTCTGCTGCACGTACCCGAGCGCGGCGGACACGCCGGAATCGGGCACCGGCACGACCACGTCCGCCTCCGTCGGATACTCCATTGCCAGGTATTTCCCGAGCAGCTTCCGGCTCTCGTTCACGTTTCTCCCGAAGACCAGGCTGTCAGGGCGGCTGAAATATACGTGCTCGAAAATGCAGTATGCCGGCTTCTCCTTGGGCAGCAGAAAATGGGAGTCCAGGCTGTCCCCCTCCACGACCAGAATCTCTCCCGGCTCGACATCACGAATGTAATTGGCATCGATCAGGTCGAATGCACAGGTTTCAGAGGCGAACACAAAGCGGTCATCCACCTGCCCTATGCACAGCGGCCGGAACCCTCGCGGGTCGCGGGCCACGAGCACGGAGGTCGGCGTCAGGACCACCAGGGAGTATGCTCCCTGGATGAGTTGGAGCACTTCGGCAAACGCCTCGAGGAAAGACCGCCGCTTGGAGCGGCAGAGCAGGTGCAGGATGACCTCGCTGTCGCTGGTCGAATTGAAAATGGCGCCGTCCCGCTCCAGCTCGCGGCGCAACGCACCCGCGTTGACCAGGTTCCCGTTATGGGCCAGAGCGATCGGACCGCGCCAGCCGTCCACGAGGATCGGTTGGGCGTTGGCGATTGCGCTGCCGCCGGTCGTCGAATAACGGACGTGCCCGATCGCAGAGTCGCCGACCAGATGCTCCAGGCACGACTCATCAAAGACCTCGGCCACGTGCCCCATTCTCTTTTGCTGGTGGAGCTTCTTACCGTCAGAGCTGACGATCCCTGCCGATTCCTGGCCCCGGTGCTGCAGCGCATAGAGGCCCAGATAGGTCATGCGCGCAGCCTCCGCATGCGAGACGATGGCAAAGATGCCGCACTCGTCATGAAATCCGGCGTCAGACATCAGGCCTCCGGCCAACAACGGAAAACACAAAGTCCCATTTTCTGCCGCTCATCGTCCTGCCCTTGCGGAGGAACCTGCGATTCGAGAGTCCAATCCCGGGAACCGAAGAACTTGCGGGCTCTCGAGGGAGACAGACACCCTGTCATTATACACAACCCGAACGCAAAATAGACCGAATCAATCAGTGATACTCCCCAATCACGGATCCTTCATAATAGACGCAGATCAGCGCTTGTTGGACAATCTCGAGCCCGAGCTTTCGACCGCTGATGGCCATTGCGTTGCCGTACAGCCGTTCCAGGAAACCATATCCCAGGCTTCGGTAGACCTGGTAGAAGAGCTCGATGAGGGGACCGGTGATCTCGGCATGTTTCAATTCCGGCAGGGATATCATGCCGATAATGTTTCTTGAGTGCCACCCTCATTTCAAAAAAGGGACGCTGACGGACGCCGAAGGACGCCGACAGCTTCTTTTTCGTCGGCGCCCGTCGGCGTTCTTCCGCGTCCCCTCAGTTAAGCCGGCGGACGCTGACGGGAAAGGGGGGAATATTGTGGAAATGAACGAGAAATCGCAATAGAATGGGGCGTTGAATTTTGCGGCGAACCCCCTCAGAACCGTTCCGGCGACTCCATTCTCTGGTATTCGTGTCTGCGTATGCATATGCAACGGAGTAAAGAACCAGTGATGAAGATACCAAGGCTGTCTGTGCTCGCGTCGTTGGCTGTGACGTTCACGATCCTTCTCTGCGCTTCCTCGAGCGCCTTTGCGGACTACACGGTCAGAGGGACATTCTCTTACGAGGACCGCGATTTCAACCTCTATGGCTTTACCAACGTCAAACATACTCGTCCCATACGCTACGCGGATGTTGAAGTCTGGGCCGCAGGCAAGAGCCTTGCGGCGGGCGCCACAGATCAGAACGGCAATTATTCCATCACGGTTCCAGGCTCCACCGCACAAGCCATTAGCGTTCGCTGCTACGCCACCGCGCCGGCAACATCCGGTTTTCTCCTTGATGTGCGCAGGAACAGCAACCAGCACACCAACTTTTCCGACCCCAATGGCGCGATCTGGTACATAGAAACGGGCCAGATCCCTTATGCCGGCACTCCCACCCTGGATGCGGGAACGGTCACCGCGCCGTCAACCAATGAAGGAAATGCCTTCAATGTCTGGGATGTGATCATTGATGGTTTGGAGTTCGTGAATGCGCTCACCGGCGGTTTTCCCGCAGACAAGCTTACGGCCGTCTGGAGCAGCGCGTACTCCAAGTACAGCAGCTATTATGCCGGCCCTTCCAGCGTCCCTACGCTGACAAAAAAATACTTTTTCCTCGCGTCCGCCTATGATGATGCCGTCATCTATCACCAGTTCGGCCATTTTGTGGCGGATACCTATTCGAAACTGGACGGTCCTGCGATATCGGCAGACGGATTTCTCCCCATCTTCGGCGACGGCGATCAGGACATGCGCATGGCATGGGCTGAGGGCGTGGCCATGTTCATCGGCGCGAGCATCCGGCAGTTCAAGGGATATGCTCAACCCGAGGCATACGTAGTGACGGATGGCACGAATGCGGTTCGATCCTTTGAGATCCTGTCCCTCACCGCACCTCCCTATGCGCTCCCGCTCGTCAATCCCGCTCTTGCGAGCACGAGCGGCAGCACCAACATGCTGGCGGTGGCCAGTGCGCTCTGGAATGTGACCAGTGGCCCGGTACTGCAGCGGCCCTTCTCCGACGTGTGGAGGGCGCTGACCGCCATGAAGTCGATTACCAGTCCCGGCATCACCACCGACAAGTTCTGGGACACCTGGTTCTCGCCCGCCGTCGGCAACGGCAATCTCAGCGAGATGCAGGCCGTTTTTGGCGCGCGCGGCATCGAGTTTTTCGCAGATGCTCAGGAGCCGGACGATTCCCCTGCCAATGCTCCCGCAATTTCGACAGCCCAACTCCAGCCGGCGAGCGGCCCCAAGGTGGTGATCAATGAGATTCTGGTCGCCGGTGTCAACGCCATCGAACTGTTCAACGCCGGTGATACGACGGCGGATCTGACCGGGTGGACGGTCGCCACGGTAGCCTCTGCCCCCACAGGCTCTTTAGTCAATGTCCTGGATATGCCGGTCTGCCAGCTCAAGGCGGGCGGATTCGTTCTCCTGATAGAGGCTTCGGGCACCAGCAGCAGTTCGGTCATCTACTTCAACAGCAAATTCCCGTGGATCAGCGGCGCCGACGGAGCCTGCGATCTCAGAGACAGCACAGGCGCGGGCAAGGACTTTGTCCGCTGGGGATCCTCTCGTTACATCGGCACGTCCGGCTTCACCGGCACCAATCCGCCCTCCCCGGTGCTGGGGAAAACGATCGGACGTGACTTCAACGGCACAGACACGAATTCAGGCGACGACTGGAAGGAGCAACTTCCCAGCCTGGGCACATTCAACCTGACCGGGTTGGAGATGCATCACACCCTCTACCCGGCCGGCGACATGGATTACACCGCCTTCAACGCTACGGCCGGTCGTCTTTACGCGATCGAGACCGTCAACCTGACCAACGGCGCAGATACGGTCCTGGATATCATCGCTCCGGATGGGACGACTGTCCTGGCGACGGGCGACGACTACGGACCCACCAGTGCATCGCGCATCCTCTGGACCGCGTCCTCGAGCGGCCGGTATTACGTGCTCTGCCGCCGCTATCAAGGATCGTCGAACCTGGCCGAATATGGTTCCTATGACCTGCGCATCCTCGAAAGCGCTTCCCCATTGGGAATACCAGGACCGGACATCCTGACGGTAAGCAAACCGGGCCTGGGAGGCAGGTATCAGACCATCGGGGACGCCGTGGACGCCGCCGGCAACGGCGATACGATTCAGATCATCGACAGCGGACGCTACCTCGAGAATCTGATAATCACCGGCAAAAGCATTACGCTCAAAGTCGCCGGCGGCCAGAATCCCATCCTGGACGGCAGATCGGGCAGCGGCCCCGCCCTCGCTCTCGTTAGCCTGAAAAACGTCCGCATCGACAGCCTTACGATTGTGGGCGGCACTCAGGGCATCTGGATCTGGAACGGGAACGCCATGATCGTCAACACGATTGTGAGCAGGGCCACGGACTCAAAATTGGGAGATGGCGTCGAGGTGGTGGGCACCGGAACCAACGCGACGCTGGTGAACTGCACGGTTGTCTATAACACGCGTCTGGGGCTCGGTGTATTCTCGAACGCAACCGTGCGGATCTCCAACTCGATCCTGCGCGACAATAAGGGCGGGGCGGACGTAGGCGGTGATACCACGGCGACCGCGAGCACTATCTATGTAACGAATTCCCTGGTAGGAAAGCAGCAAACCGGGCTCGACATTATCGACAGGAGAGGCAATATCAGCGTAGATCCCAAGTTCGTCGACCCGGCCAACGACGACTTTCACCTGCAATCCTCATCTCCGGTGATAGACAAGGGAGACTCCTTGGATCAGGATCTTCCCGCCACGGATGCATGGGGCGCCCCGCGCGCCATGGATGGCGGGACCGGCCTGGGGGCGCGCCCGGACATGGGCGCCTTCGAGTACTGCTCGCTCTCGAGCCTGGGTTCGCTGGCGGTGTTTCCCCAGATTGCCGTTGGAGGAAACCCTGAGTACCGGACATCGGTGATCGCGGTCAACCCGGGCTCCCAACCCGTGGTGGTCAACGTCGCGTTGATTCAGAATGGCTCCGAACCGCTGCGCGTGAGCGCCTCCGGCAAGGTAGACAGTTCGTTCCCGATCGTTATCAGTCCCGGCGGCACGACGCGATTGGAGACCAGCATACCCTATCCGGGCGACACGCTCCAAGGCTATGCCAGGCTTCTCAGCAACCTGCCCCTGAACGGCAGCGCGCTGTTCAAGCTGATGAGCGGGAACAGCGTCGTCAGCGAGGCCGGAGTCGGGCTCTCCAAGCCCACCAGGAGTTTCACGATATATATCGACAACCTCAATGACGCCTACTCGGGCTATGCGATTGCCAATTATGGGACTGCGGTGGCGCACCTGACCCTGACGCTGCGCGACAAATTCGGCAATGTCATCCAACCCTCGCAACCGGCGGCCTCTTCTCTTGCTCTCTTCGCGGGACAGCATATCGCCGAGTTTGCTTTCCAGCGTTTTGCGAACGAAGCGGGGGCGGGATTTGAGGGGAGCATCGAGTTTGCCGGCGATCAGAACGTCTCGGCGGTCGCACTGCGCTACGACAATTGGAGTACCGCTCCGGTCTTTTCCACCATCCCGGTCCTGGTCGACGAGATGGCGACGACGCTCTATTTCCCGCAGGCAGCCGATGGCGCCGGCTATCACACCAATTTCATTCTCGTCAATCCCGGCACGATCGATACCACGGCCCGGCTGGAGTTCTTTGATAACGACGGCAAGCCTATGCAGTTGTCGATAGAGGGCGGCAGCAGGACCTCCTATGACGTGCCCGTATTGAAGGCCAAGGGCGTCTTCCGGCTCATCACCCAGGGCGCCAGTTCCCCGATCAGCGTCGGATGGGTCAAAGTGACTTCCCAGCAGCCCATCGGCGGGTCAGCCATTTTTCAGAACATACCGGCCAGTTTGATTGCGTCCGAAGCGGGCGTCGCGTCCTCCCCGCTGGCGAGTCATTTTGCCGCCTATGTCTCGAGCATCGGGGACGCGCAGTCGGGGCTCGCCATATGCAACCCGAATGACAATCAAGTATCCATCACATTGAAGTTGCGGGACACGGCCGGGAATGTAGTCGCGACCAGGCAGTTCTCGCTCTTGCCGAAGGGGCACGTTGCCACTTTCTTCTCAGGCCAGAACCAATGGTTTCCAACCGGCTTCGATGAGTTTGAAGGCACGCTCGAGGTGGTGGCGACCGGAGGTCAGGTCAGCGCCGTGGCATTGCGCTATGACAACGTGGGAGGCACCGTCTTCGCAACCCTCCCGGTGACCATAATTCAATAAACACCCCCGCTGCCGCCGCTCAGAAACTCCCTCTCCCTGCGCCGCCAGTTCCTTCCCCGTCAGCGTCCGTCAGCGTTCTCCCGCGTCCAGGCTTTTCGGTCCTGCTTGCATTTTCCTTCGAGGTGTATTATCAATATGGCAACATCGTAATACCCAGAGGATAGGCATGAAAACCATAACGCTCAAGGTACCGGACGACCTCGACGCGCGCTTGGAGTCTGTGCTCCGTAGCAAGGGGGCAACTAAATCCGCCTTTATTCGTGAGGCCATCGACGACTACTGCTCGCGCTCCGGAAACGCAGGTGCGGGGTCCTTTCTGGATCTGGGCAAGGATCTGGCCGGCTGCATCAATGGGCCGGCTGATCTTTCTGTCGGGAAAAAGCACCTCAAAGGATACGGCCGATGATTCAGAAGGTGCTCCTGGATACAGGGCCCTTGGTCGCTTACCTCAACGCCCGGGACCGCTATCATGAATGGACGGTTGCCCAGCTCTCAGGCATGGCGGCACCGCTGATCACCTGTGAAGCGGTTATCTCGCAATCGTGTTTCGTGCTGCGGAACTTCCCCGTTGCGCAGCAGGCGGTGTTCGACATGATAAGGAGGGGATTGCTGGTTATTCCTTTTGATCTGGTGAGCGAGGCCGAAGCCGTCCAGAAACTGCTGAAGCGGTATGCGGACGTGCCGATATCTGTGGCCGATGCTTGTCTGGTGCGCATGTCGGAACAGATTTCGGGCAGCGCGATCTTTACGTTGGACGGCGACTTCCGCATTTACCGCAAACACGGCCGCCAGGTCATTCCCGCGATCATCCCCGAATAGGACGCGGAAGAACGCTGACGGTCGCCGACAGGTTCTTGTTTTTTCTGCGTCCGTCGGCGTTCACCCGCGTCCAAGGTCTTTTCAGTTACGCCCGTTGGAGAAGTAGCGCTCGACGACGTTCATGAGGGCATTGAGGCGAACGTCGGTGCGCATTTGCGATTCGGTCAACCGGGCGAAACCCTCGTCCAGGCGGTGTCCCTGCTCATCCATGCGGCGTCCCTGCTCATCGACGATGCGGCCGATTCTCAAGGTCATGTCCGCGAGCTGTCCGATTTGTGCGGAGTGTTCGGCAATCTGTTTGGAATTCTCGGCGATCTGTTTGGAATTCTCGGTGATCTGTTTAGAATTCTCGGCGATCTGTTTTGAATTCTCGGCGATGGTCTTGGAGATTTCTGCCATCCGGGCGTCATGATGCGCCTGGTTGGCTGCGATAAACTCGAATTGCCGTTCGATGCGCTCGAACCGTTCTTCCGGTGTCATAGCCCTTATTTTACACCTCAGCAAGAATCGACGCACATGATGTTTCTAGAGCGCTGTGGTCATTTCAAAAAAACGCGGAAGAACGCCGGCTCAGTTGAAATAGCAGCCCCCTGGCCGAAACTACTCATCGTGAATCGCAGCAACCGATTTGGACAAGGCCATGGAGCGGTGCTATCCTGAGGGCGATTTGACCGGCGCAGGGATCAATATATGGCCACCAAAACCAGGCTTACATCAGAAGATCTTTGGCGGATGCCGGCCGACGATATCCGCCGGGAACTGGTCAACGGGCAGGTAATCGAGATGCCTCCTGCCGACTACCCACACGGGAGATTGATGGGAAGGCTCTACCGCTACTTGGTCGAGCACGTGGAAAAGCATGGTTTGGGCGAAGTCGTGGTGGGAAACGTCGGATTTGTGCTTAGTGTCCCGGGCGATCCCAACCGCGTCCGCGCGCCCGACGTGGCGTTCGTTTCGACACCAAGGCTTGCCGGAGCAGGCCACGCCTTTTTCCCTGGCGCGCCCGATCTTGCCGCCGAGATCCTTTCTCCCTCCGAGACCCTGGCGCAGATTCAGCAAAAGGTAAGCGACTATCTCGCGGCCGGATCACGCCTGGTCTGGGTCATCGATCCGGAGGCAAGAATCGCAACCATCCACAAGGCGGACGGCTCAACCCGCACAATTGCAGAGACGGAGCCGCTCGAAGACGAAGATGTCCTCCCCGGCTTCTCAATTCCCCTCTCTATCCTCTTTACCTGACGATCAGCCTCCTTCAATCTTGAAAGGCCTGGGTGCCGCTAACGTGCCGCGGAGCACTTTTCTCTGAACTCTCTACGCAACGCGAGCAACCCATTTTCGATTGCTGCGACTTTTTGATATCTTTCTCCCGTGCGCATCGCCCAGCTGAATTCGAAATTGCTTCTCTACGCCTGTCTTGCCATCTGCGCCGGCTATTTTTTCATCGGGCTCTGGCCCTTCAATTTCTTCCCCCACAATCATGGAGAAGTCCTGATGGATGGATCGGGATTATCCTTGCAACCGTTGTCGATCGCATATTCCAGCCGGGAAATCGACCTGTCCAAGAGCGGAGGCATCACCATCGAATTGGCCCTCGAAGGTGAACCGAGCGATCATATCGCCTCGGTTTTATCCTTCTACGACGGGACCCTCCCCGTAAATCTGCTCATTGCACAATGGAAATCCGGACTCCTGCTGCGTACTCGCGTTCCCGGCGCGCCGGGCCGTCGCCAGTACCGGGAGGCCGGAATCGCCGACGGCCTGCGCTCCGGTATGCGCCGCCTGGTTGCAATCAGCTCTGATGCAGACGGAACAACCTTCTATCTTGATGGAACCCTGGTCGACCGCTCTCCGAAGCTGATACTGCGCCACGAAACTCTGCGCGGCCGCCTGATTCTTGGGGACAGTCCCGCGGGGCACCAGGGTTGGAAGGGAAAATTATCAGGCCTGGCGATCTATAATCGCTCCCTGACGCCGGCAGAGATCGCGCGCAATAGCGCACTATGGCAGCGCCGAGATTTTCTCGAGCTCGAGAACGAGCGGGATTTGGAGGCGTTATATTTCTTCAATGAAGCCGGCGCCGGAACCATTTCTGACCACTCCCCGGCGCGCAACGCGCTAAAGCTTCCGGCGATCTACAGCATCCTGCACAAAACTGCTCTGCTCCCGCTGTGGGAGGATTCGTTCCACGCGACCGATCTTGCCGTTAACATTCTGGGATTCGTTCCCTTCGGCTTTTTCTATTTCCTCTATCGAACGCGCACTCGACCCAATCGCACAACGGGGAATGTTCTCCTGACGGTTTTATCCGCCGCAATCCTAAGCACCGCGATCGAGCTGATCCAGGTCTACCTGCCCACCCGCTATTCCCAGGCAGCCGATATCGTCTGCAACATCGCGGGCGCGATCCTTGGCATTATCCTCGCCGGCCTGGGACCTATTCGCGTCGATCCGCGTTCTTCGCCGTCCCGTCTGCATTCCGGACAGTTTAAATCTCCCGAGCATGAATCCTCGTAAGCCATAGGCTGCAAAATATTTAGTGGATCATCCAGTGATACTCACCCAGGGCGGCGTCCGGAGTACCTGCGCTCACCCATCCCCTGGGTCAGACAAAGCAGGACCAAACAGTACTCCCTAATCGCATAACTTAAGCATTTCCTTGAAGATAGCCTTTAGCGAACCTGCATTCTCTTTTGGGCATGCCGATTGCTTTGCATTTCTTGAATACCTGTACGGGTTGCAATGAATCTGTGCATAGGCTCAGACTCATCTCACATGAACGCAAACCGGAGCGATAGCGGCAGGCGCTGAGGTGAAAATGAAGAAGATCGCGATGTTCACCTTTTTCTTGCTTATCGTGGGCACGGGATCGGCCATGGCCGACATCGTCAAGATCGGCCCGCCGCAACTGACGGGGAGTTGGGCTCAGCACTGGTCGGAAAACGGCATCTTGGGTGGGATCATCCAGCCGTACAACAAGGTTGTCATCACGATGAACACCGGGGTGCTTGAGTATCTAACGGCAGAGACTGCCGGCTGGAGCGTCGCCGCCGCCAGCATGCTCTTCCAAGGCTCCCACAGCGGGCAATTCGACTTTGTCACGACATTTGAAGGATACTGGAGCAACGCGGTCTCGTTTAACTACCAGGTTTACTTCAACGACACACTTCTAAGCACTCAGGTCGCCGACTGGGATCCGGCTTCTGGCTGGAGCTATCAATTTCCCCAAAACTGCCTCCGTCCGATGCCGGAACCTGATCTCCTGGTGCTCTTGCTCTGCGGATTGGCTTTCGTCACCATCGTGGCATTCAGAAAACCCTGATAACGCGACACCCATTCAGTCCCGGATTCTCCGAAAAACAACGGCGCAGTAACCGGCTTGAGGATGAATGCGCCGGCATGATGAGCCTCGATCCCACTCGCGTGAAAACCTTCAAAGCATAAGACGGAAGCATCGCCTGGCCGACTTTATCGGCCTGCCAATCGTCGCCACAAATACCAAGGGCCGCCCGAGGGCGGCCCTCTTCTGCACGTCTGAACTCCAGAGTACTTTTAGGCTTTCCAGTGCCAGGCGACCAGGCTAACCGCCAGAAAGGAGACTCCGAGGAGGATCACCAGCGATGGTTCAGGAACTGGCACACCGATTACATTTTCGCTGCAACCGCTGGGTGGAACGTTTTGGAACTTGAGGAGATTGGAATCGATCTTGATTGAGGAGAGGGACTGGTTTATAGTCAGCATTGCTGTGATCGTTTCGCCCGCATCCAGGCCGAAGTTGGGCCCGCCTCCACCATTCCCTAGTACTACAACGTTAAGTATTGACACGTTTGTGCGGGCTGTGTTAGTCTGCCGGCATGAACGACAACCAGCTCGATAAATGTCGCAAGCGTTTGGAGCAATTTCTTGTCGATCTCCTGGATCCTGTTGGTCGCAGCGAGCGCCGATACTGGGGATCGGTCTATGTGCGTGGCCTGCTGCTCGATGGCGAGCGGAAATCAATAGAACCCATGGCGACTCGGATGCCGGAAGGGAATATTCAAGCCATGCAGCAGTTCGTCGGCCAAAGCCCGTGGGAATGGGAGCCGGTCTGGGAGCGACTGGGCAAGCGGATGACGGCGGAGCTTGAGCCGGACCCGGTCTGGGTCGTAGACGACACTGGCTTCCCTAAAAAGGGCGAGCATTCCGTAGGTGTCGAAAGGCAGTATTCCGGGACGCTGGGAAAAACGGCGAATTGTCAGGTTGCGGTCAGTCTTCATCATGTCGGGGAGCAAGGGAGCGCCGTTCTCGGCTGGCGCCTGTATCTGCCGGAGAGTTGGGCCGAGGACAAAGAGCGAAGGAAAGAGGCGGGCGTACCGGAAGATGTCGTCTTCAAGACGAAGTGGCAGTTGGCCGTAGACATCATCGACCAGACCCGCAGCTGGAAGGTTCCCGACAGAATCGTAGTGGCAGATGCCGGATATGGAGACGCGACGGAGTTTCGGGACGCACTGGAGACTCGCGGACTTTCTTATGTAGTAGGCATCTCTGAACAAGTAGGTGTATGGGCGAAGCCGCCGAAGATTTCTGTTCCGGAACACAGCGGCAGAGGACAGCCGCCATCGCGATATTCATATAAGGGCCAGCGGCCGACCAATGTACACGAGATCGCGCTCAAGACCAAAGGGTGGAAGAAGGTCTGCTGGCGTGAAGGCAGCAAGGGATGGCTGGAATCCCGTTTTATGGCAGTGAGGGTCCAGCCTTCGCGTGGCTATGTGCATGGCGAGCCGCCCCACAAGGAAGTATGGCTATTGGTCGAATGGCCTGAGCATGAGAAGGAACCGACAAAGTATTTTCTCTGCGATCTCGCGGAGACCTATACACTCAGACGCCTGGTTCGATTGGCAAAAGCTCGCTGGAAGATAGAACAGGATTACCAGCAGCTGAAGGAAGAGCTCGGCTTGGATCATTATGAAGGTAGAAACTGGGCAGGCTGGCATCATCACGTCACCCTGGTAATGCTGGCCCAGACCTTTCTGACGCTGGAGACTCTTCGCAATAAAAAAAACTTTTGGGTGGACCCTGCCACGGATGCGCCGTGAAATTCAATACTTGTTATTCACTTGGACCGGTGCGTGTGCATTCTGCGGTTGCGTGGTCGGATCACAGGCCAGAAGTCCTTAATAACTTAACGTAGTAGTACTAGGAGTCCGTCCGAGAAATAGCTGATTTTTGTTGATCGATAGTCTGGAGGTCCTTACCTTATGCAACATGGCAAAAACGTACCGTCCCTATTGTCCCGATCAGCTGCTCCTGCTGCCTCCGAGCTTGCAGGACTGGCTTCCTGAGAATCACCTCTCGTACTTTGTTGCTGACGTTGTGGATCAGCTGGACCTCTCGGCAATCGAGTCCTACTACGAAAAGGAAGATCGCGGCCAGCCGCCGTATCATCCGCGCATGATGACGCGGGTTCTTGTGTATGCATACTGCGTCGGAATCTTTTCCTCTCGGAAGATTCAGAAGCGTCTCGTTGAGGACGTGGCTTTTCGCGTCATCGCGGCTGGCAACCAGCCCGACTTTCGCACGATCTCGGATTTCCGCAAAATCCATCATCAGGCGCTGGAAGGGCTGTTTCAACAAGTTCTGCGGCTGGCGCTGGAAGCGGGTGCCATCAAGGTGGGGCGCGTGGCCCTGGATGGCACGAAGGTGAAAGCCAACGCCTCCAAGCATAAGGCCATGAGCTATGGGCGCATGAAGGAAACGGAACGCACCCTGCGGGAAGAAGTGCGCAAATTGCTGGCTCAAGCCAAGGCGGCGGATGAGGATGAAGACGCGCGGTACGGAAAAGACAAGCGCGGCGACGAACTTCCCGAGGAATTGAACCGACGGGAGACGAGGCTGAAACGGATCCGCGAAGCCAAGCGTGCGCTGGAGCAGCGCGCCCGGCAGGAGGCGGAAGATAAAGGCAAGAGCCAGGAAGAAGCCAAGGAAGCCAAACCCAAAGACAACGCGCAATACAATTTCACCGATCCGGAGTCGCGCATCATGAAGGGATCGGATGGCTTTGTGCAGGCTTACAACGCGCAGGCCGCGGTGGAAGCCACGACACAACTGATCGTTGCACAGGCAGTCACGCAAGAAGCAAATGACAAGCAGCAGGTTGTGCCGATGGTTCAAACAACCACCGGACAATCCGGACAAAAAGCGGCTGAGCTCTTGGCCGACAGCGGATATTGTTCGGAGGAGAATCTGGAATATCTTGAGACTAAGAAGATCGATGCGTACATAGCTACCGAAAGACAGAAGCACGGCGAGAGAACGACCTGCAAACGCGGCCCCCTGCCGAAGGGCGCAACCCTCGTTGATAAGATGAGACGGAAGGTACAGAACAAGATTGGGGCGGCTGTCTATGTGGGGCGCAAATCGATCGTCGAACCGGTATTCGGGCAGATTAAGCGCGCTCGGGGCTTTACTCAATTTAACTTGAGAGGAATTGCCAAGGTGCGTGCTGAATGGGCACTGGTGTGCCTGACGCACAACATTTTGAAGATGTTCAGGCTTTGTTGGGGGTAAAACAACCACCCAAAGCCTCATAAGCACCCGATTTGGGCATAAAAGGTCCACATGCCAAAATCGGGAGGCAAAATCAGCCACAAAAACAGCCCTGTGGAAAACTTTCGCGATGAGCTCAGCCGATGAAGGGGTGTTAAATCGCATTACTCGGACGGACTCCTAGCACGGAGATCCTGTGCTCCATGCTTCCCATCCCGGCATCATAACTCGCGTACATCCAGCCCGCACTCAGGGGCGGCGGAATAAATGTGGAACTGGTTACCACGATATCAGGCGTGGTATTGAAACCAGCTGCGGTTATGAATCCAATTCCCGGACCCGTTGAGGAAGCATTATTGACCACCAGGGTCAAAATATTCGCCGCCATCCGATTTTTGACTTCGATCTCTTACAGGAGTTGCTCTTCGGGGGTGGCCCTTTTTATCTCTTGGGGAACGTTGGCGCCTATCCCCAAGATTATGGTTGACCGACACAGGAGCTACCATGATGCCGCGCTAATTCTATGAGGTTGTCCAAGATCGCTGTGGGCAAGGGAAATCCGGCCATTCCATCTCAAATATTAGAAATAGGGGTCTTCTCCAAAGTGAGTGGGTAACTTTTCGGTCGTAATCCACTCTTTGATCTTCCAATGAGTTTCCTTACCAGTGCCTCGGCGGTTAAATCTTTTGCAAGCTGGGGGCCGCAGGCTTCGCGCCAAACAAAGTGCGTTTGGCACTGCGCCTGCCCGGGCCCCATCGCTTGCAATTCCTCACTACGGCGCCGCAAAGCCCCAATGCCAATTGGGGGGCTTTGCGGCGCCTCCAAGAGC
>JAIQGI010000074.1 GCA_020072565.1 Terriglobia bacterium | reverse complement strand
CGACCAGGTCAGACTGCGTTTCGAGCTCGAAAGCATCACAGAGAATACGACCTTCGTCCATCGCAAGCCTTACGGGGCACAATAACATTTTCATGCACCTGGGTGCACCCCCGGTGCATGGGAGACTGCGTTGAGATTTGCTATAATTTGTGTTTTTTACAGTGAGGAGGTTGTTCATGGCATTCCCGGTTACGCGATTGCGGCGAACTCGGATGAACGAGGTGATCCGTGGCATGGTGCGCGAAACGCGCCTGTCGCCCGGCCAGTTTCTGTACCCATTGTTTGTCTGTCCCGGCACCGGAGTGAAAAGAGAGATCGGCTCGATGCCCGGGAACTACCACTGGTCCGTGGACACGCTGGTCGAAGAGGGGCGTGCGGTTAAGGCCCTTGGGATCGCCGGCGTGCTGCTGTTCGGCATTCCTGAGAGCAAGGATGAGCGCGGATCGTCCGCCTACGACGATCAGGGCATTGTCCAGAAGGCCGTGCGGGCACTCAAGCGCGAGGTCAAGGACCTCCTGGTCGTCACGGATGTTTGCCTGTGCGAGTACACCAGCCACGGCCACTGCGGCCTGGTGCGGGGCGAGGAGATCCGCAACGACCCCACGGTCGACCTGCTGGCCCGGATGGCTTTGTCGCACGTTAAGGCGGGCGCCGACATCGTAGCACCTTCGGACATGATGGACGGCCGCGTGAAAGCGATCCGGTCGATCCTGGATGAGAATGGGTATGAGAACGCGCCGATCCTGTCCTATGCCGTGAAGTACGCCTCAGGCTACTACGGCCCGTTCCGGGAGGCCGCCGAATCCGCTCCGGCGTTCGGCGACCGGCGCAGCCATCAAATGGATCCGGCGAACGCGCGGGAAGCGCTCCGGGAAGTGGAATTGGACATCGAAGAGGGCGCAGACATTATCATGGTGAAGCCGGCGGGGCCGTATCTGGATATCATCCGCATGCTGCGCGACCGCTATCCGGTGCCGCTGGCAGCTTATCAGGTCAGCGGCGAGTACTCGGCGCTGATGGCCGCAGGGCGGCTCGGCTGGCTCGATCTGCCGCGGGTCATGCTCGAGTCGCTTGTCGGGATTCGCCGTGCCGGCGCCGACATCATCCTGACCTATTTCGCGAAAGAAGCCGCCAGGCTGCTGTGACGAATGCCGAATCAAAGCGGCCGTCAATCCTGGCGTCCCGGCGGTTCGCTGTTCATTCATAACGGGATTACTGACAATCGTGAAACATAGTGGCCTGTAACAGTGGAACAGCGTCACTACAATATCTGAGCCTCAATGATGGAGTGAGCGCAGTGAGCAGGCTATCGAAAGAATTGTTTGTCCGTGCAACCCATCGCATTCCGGGCGGCGTCAACAGCCCCGTGCGCGCTTTTCGCAGCGTGGGCGGGGACCCCCTTTTCATCAAGTCGGGAAAAGGGAGCCGCATGACGGATGTCGACGGCGCCTCCTACATCGACTATGTCGGGTCGTGGGGACCCCTGATCCTGGGGCATGCGCCGGCGCCGGTGAAGGCTGCGCTGCGCGCGCAGATCTCACGCGGCACCAGCTTCGGGGCTTCGACCGAGAACGAGGTCATCCTGGCCGAGATGATCTGCAAAGCGGTACCGTCGATCGAAAAAGTCCGGCTGGTCAACTCGGGCACCGAGGCGACGATGAGCGCCATCCGGCTGGCGCGCGCATTCACCGGGCGCCCCCGGATCATCAAGTTCGACGGCTGCTATCACGGCCATGCGGACGGCCTTCTGGTCAAGGCGGGCTCGGGCGTGGCGACCCTCGGGTTGCCCGACAGTCCGGGAGTGCCCCTGGAAGCTTCCGCGCTCACGATTTCACTCCCGTACAACGACGTCGAGATGGTCCAGCGCGCGCTCGAACGCCACAGGTCCGAAGTAGCCGCCGTGATCGTGGAGCCCGTCGCGGGCAATATGGGCACCGTCCCGCCGGCCAAGGGTTTCCTCCAGCGGCTGCGCAAGCTGACGCGCGAGCACGGCACGCTGCTGATCTTCGACGAGGTGATGACCGGTTTCCGGCTGGCCTACGGCGGTGCGCAGGAGCTCTACCGCATCAAGCCGGATCTCACCTGCCTGGGAAAAATCATCGGCGGCGGCCTGCCGGTGGGGGCGTACGGCGGCAGCCGCGCAATCATGGACCGGGTGGCCCCTCAAGGCCCGGTCTATCAGGCCGGCACGCTCTCGGGGAATCCTCTGGCCGTCGCAGCCGGCATCGCAACCCTCAAAGCGCTCAAGAAACCCGGGACCTACGCCAGGCTGGAGGCGCATTCGGCGCGGCTGGAGGAAGGATTGCGCCAGGCCGCATCGGCCGCCTTCGTGCCGGTGGAGATCAACCGCGCAGGCTCGATGTTCACCATCTTCTTCACGTCGAACGCGGTGACCGATTACCACTCCGCCCGCACCAGCGACACGATCCGTTACGCCCGATTTTTCCATGCACTGCTGCAGCGGGGAGTTTACCTGGCCCCATCGCAATTCGAAGCCTGCTTCGTCTCACTGGCCCACACCCCCAGAGACATCGAAGTCACGATCCGCGCCGCCGCGGAAGCCTTCACGTAAGGCGTCCCGCTGACCGGAATCAAAGAGCCTGACAGCATTCAAACCGTATCTTTGCTCCGCGCCCTCCGCCTTGAGATCTTCCGGATGCGGCGATGCGGTTCGTTCCTGCCCTTGGTTTCTAAGGCAGGACCGCCTTCCTGCCTTCCTGCAAGACAGGCACCCTCACGCGCACGAGCAGGATCTTCATCCCGTCGACCTTGTCGATGATGAAATTGAGCCCCAGGTAGCGCACGCTTTCGCCGGCCTGAAGCAGCCGTCCCGTGCGGGTCTGCAGGAATCCGGCCACGGTAGTGTACTCGCGCGACTCGGGAATCTTGATGTCGAAGAAGCGGTTGAAATCGCGCACCGGCAGATTCCCGGTTACCGAGTAGAGGCCGGGTCCGAGCTCATGCACAGGCTCGGTCTCCGTATCGTGCTCGTCGCGGATTTCGCCTACGATTTCCTCGAGCAGGTCCTCGAGCGTGACGATGCCTTCGACGCCGCCGAACTCGTCGACCACGATGGCCATGTGCAGGTGCATCGACTGCATCTGGCGCAGCACGGGCTCCAGGCGCGCGGTGTCGGGCACGAAATGGACCGGCCGCAGCAGGACCTGCAGGTTGATATCTCCGGGCCGCTGCATGTGCTGCAGCAGGTCCTTGACGTAGAGGATGCCGACAACGTTGTCGAAGCTCTCGCGGTAGACGGGGATGCGGGAGTAGCTGGTCTTTCTGAAGACCGCGAGAATCTCCGGGATGGGATCCTCGATATCCACCGCCGTGACATCGGTGCGCGGGATCATGATCTCCCTCACCTGAGTGTCGCCGATCTCGAAGACGTTGTGGAGCATCTCCTTGCGCTCTTCCGCCATGATCGAGCCGGAGGAACCCGCGATGAGGGCGCGGATCTCATCCTCGCTGAGCGCATGGGTGAAGGGGCTGGCGCCGGCGGAGAGCCCGGCCAGGCGGACCAGGCGATTGGCTATGAAAGCGGCGAGGGCCGCGAATGGGGAGAGTATCCATACGAACATCTGAACCGGCCAGACCAGCTTGCGCGCAGCCTCCTCGGCATGGGTGGCGGCGATGATCTTTGGGGTAAGCTCGCAGAAAATGAGGATGACGATGGTGAGCGCCACCGATGCCAGCATGCCGATCGCCGTGACTTTGTCGGGCGGCGCATAGGTGGCGACGATGTAGGTGACCAGGCTGGCAGCGGCGACGTTGGCGAGCGTGTTGCCGAGCAGTATGACCCCCAGGATCCGGTCGGGATTGGCCAGGATGCGCTTGAGGAAATCGGCCCGCTTGTCGCCCGCCTCCGCCAGGTACTTGAGCCGGAGGCGGCTCACGGCCATCAATGCGGTCTCCGACGCGGAAAAAAAGACGGAGAGGGCAAGGAAGAAGAAAAGGAGCGTGAAGTATGCTGCCGGCGCTTCCAATGGGTTAGGCGGTAGCCTTGACTGAACGCGCGTAAGCTTCGGCTAAGGACCTGTCAATATGATCTTCGACCGTTTTCTCGCTGACACCCCGGACCGTGGCAATCTCGCTGATGATGAGCTGCTTGGCGCGATCGAGCATGCGCTTTTCGCGGAAAGAGAGGTTCTTCCTGAAACTGAGGTACACGAGATTCTTGAGCACTTCCGCCACCTGGAAAATGGAGCCGGTGCGCATTTTGTCGCAGTGTTCCTTGTAGCGGCCCTTCCAGTCGGCGGCGGGTTCGAAGAAGTCTTCCTCGAGCAGCTTGAACAGGCCCTCGCAATCGACCTTGCGGATGATCTTGCGCATGCCGACGCTCTTGACGTTGGCGGTGGGGACCATGACGAGCGAGGCGTTGGAATGGATCCTGAGCATGTAGAATTCCTCAGGGATGCCATTCACCGCACGACTGGTAACCTGTTCGATGATGCCGACACCGTGGTTAGGATAAACGACCTTCTCTCCCACACGAAATTCCATAGTTCCTCCGGGAACCACTCATTTTACCGCAATTTCTCCCTGTAGTCAAAACCCATCGCCTGTGCTGGCGCAGCATGCCCCGCGAATGCGTGCCGCGCAGCGGCCTCGGTGGGCGGCGGCCTGCCGCCGCCTTGGAAGCCCATGTTTGTGCCGGGAGCCGGCGCGCCCACGTGAAAGAGGATCCCGCAAAGCCCATCCTGTCAGAAGATTACTCTGTCGAGTACCCCGCGTCGTCCTACCATCGGCGGCACTATCCCGCTGCCGCCGTTTTTAAATGCGATCCGACTCTAGCAGGGCCCCTGCGATTCGGGCGATCCTGCCGATTTCAGGCCTTCGCACCCGTTCGATTGACTCCATGCTGAAGATTAGGATACCATTTGCCGCCGTATCGAAGCGCGCGGGCCCTGAGCCCGCGTCCCACGCATCAAGCCGAAGTGGCGGAATTGGCAGACGCACGGGACTCAAAATCCCGCGACCTTCCCGGTCATGAGGGTTCGACCCCCTCCTTCGGCACCAATAAAATCAACGACTTAGAGAAACAGCCGTTCTAGCGATACCCCCCCCAAAAAACCTCTGACTTTGCCCGAGATTTTGCCGATCGCAACCATGGCGCCTTCTCGTAGGTAAGGTCCGAGGTGTGATTTTTGATATGGTGAGGATTTCGGAAGCGAATGCAATAAGTGGTCAGAAAGCTGTCAAAGCTGTCGCCTCATTACGACGGCCACTGAGCCATAATCAGGGCCATCGAGTCCGCTTGTTTCAGCGTGTTCGATGTCCTCAAATCTGCCCAATTTGCTTGTCCATCTGCCATTTGGCAGTTGTCGGGCCGCGTGAGTGGGGATACCCTCTGGGTCAACGTCGGGGATGGGGACTGACGACGGCAACTGCTTGAAATAGTTGTCAAAACCGCAGGTCAGGTGCCTCTATGAGAGGCCTAAAACAAAAACTGGAGATCGATTTTTCAATCTAAGGTCTGTATCCCAGGCGTCAGAGTCATTCCCGATTGTATGCGTCCCACCTTCCTGGACTCTTGGAAACAGCTGCGCATGGTCATCGGTCTTAGGTTCAATAATCAGGCCTGTTTTGTTGATTTAAGCGGGAATCTGAAGGGTGAAAAATGATCAAAATTCTGACCGGTGAGCACCTTGCCGTTGTCAGTCCCCCATCCCCTCCCAGTAATTGATTGACTTCTCCTGTTTTTGATTATTTTGCCGGCAGCCAGACGCACATTTCGCCGTCTCCGCGGTTCGACCAGGCATAGTAAGGGATGGCAGTGAAGGGCGATGCCGCCGTGCTCTGGGCACGAACCACGGTAATACCGCCGAGCAGGTTCTTCCGATATTCTGCGATCAGTTCGGCATCGGCCGGGAGGGCGAGGGTACGCGCGCGGCCGCCGTTGTCGGTTCCCTCGACGCAGTAAACCAGGGGACCGCGCTCCAGCGCGACACGACCGCGGTCTGCTTCGATACCTTGGTTGGCAAGCACGCGATGGATCGGCATAGGGAGATTGAGCTCAATCGTGTCGCCGGGTTTCCACGCCCGGCGAAGAACCGCATAGCCCTTCTGCATCGTGAGCGAGACGGCCCTGCCATTCACCGACAGCGTGACTGCCGGCACCTCCTTCTCAGCATAGCGATACAGATCGCCGGGCACCGGCTTCCCCTGCGCCCAGCCCGGAATCCGGATGTTTAGCGTGAATTCAAAAGGAGCGGCAGGGGTGACCGAAATCCTTATGCGGCCATCCCAGGGATAGCGCGTCTCCTGCGTGAGGCGGAGGGTTTCGGCGCTTGCGCCCTCACCCACTTTTAGATCGGCACTTCCTCCGATGAACAGGTTCACGTAAGCCGTGTCGGCGCCAGTGGCATAGACATAGCCTGGGATTGACGGCATGATGCGCGTGATGTTGGTCGGGCAACAGGGCCAGGCAAACCAGGGCATTCGGGTCGAGCGGGAACGCGCGCCGTCGGATTCCAGGACGTTTGTATAGAAAAAGCGGTCGCCGCTGAGGGACACGCCGCCGAGGACCCCGTTATAGAGCACTCGCTCCAGAACATCGATATACTTGGCGTCCCGGTGGAGGAGAAAGAGCCTCTGCTGCCAGAAGGCGTTGGCGACCGATGCGCAGGTTTCGTTGTACCCGGTAAGGTTGGGGAGTTCGTAATCGTCGCCGAAGGCTTCACCATTGCGGCGTGCGCCGAGGCCCCCCGTGAGGTACATGCGCTTGTCGACGATGTTGTGCCAGATGCTGTCCATGGCTTGCGTGTACCGGGAGTTTCCCGTAAGGGCGGCCAGGTCCGTGACCCCGCAGTACAGATAGCCCGCGCGGACGGCGTGGCCGACGGCTTCGGTTTGGTCGGTCACGGGTTTGTGGTCCTGGGCATAAGTGCCATAGCCCGGGGTGCGGCGGCCGCGCTGTTCGACGAAATACTCGGAAAGACGCAGGTAGCGCTCGTCTCCCGTGGCGCGATATAGCTTGACCAGGGCGAGTTCAATCTCCTCGTGGCCGGAGGCGTCGTGCCGTTGGTTTTCCGCGGGACCGAACGTGGCGTTTACAAAATTGGCATTCCTGATGGCGACATCCAGGAGAGAGTGCTTGCCGGTAGCCTGAAACCAGGCGATGCCGGATTCGTAGAGGAGGCCCATCACGTAAGTCTCGTGACTGGTTCGTTCGCGCGTCCAGCGTTCGGGTCCGGACATCTCGGGCATCTGTGCCGGAGGGGTAATACGGCGGGCAGTGTAGATGTATCCATCGGATTCCTGGGCGGCGACGATTTTGGCGATCAGGTTGTCGACGTACGTTTCCAGCTTCAGGTCGGGATGGGCGGCAAGGGTATAGGCAGCGCCTTCGATCGTTTTGTAGGCGTCGGAGTCGCGCGCGGGCGAGGAGCCACGGAACGGTCCTTCCATCAGGCCGCCGGCTTTGGCGAAGTTGTCGAATTCGCCGGCGTCTTCCGCCTGCTTGAAGACATGCCAGAGCGTGACGGTGCGGTTGATTTCGAGCCGGGGTGCCCAGAACTCATCCGTGATATGAACGGAGGCGAGCGGTGCCGGATGGACGGCGTAATCCTTCACCTGGGCCTGCGCGAGCGCAAGGAGCAAGGCCATCATCGCCAGGCAAACTCGCGGCCAGACGTTTCTGGTGTACATGTATGCTCTCCTCTCGTCGCGTTGTATAACCGAGCATCCCTTTGGCTCAGAATGCACTATTCCCGGTCTGCGGGGTCCCGATCGGTCAGAAAGCGCGGATAGCCCGAACCCGCCGCGGAAAGTCCTTATCGTCGCTATGCTGCCTCCGGGCATTATCGGCAAAGTCGAGATGGCCCGCCATGTCGGCAGTGCGCTGAGTCGAAGACCAGTAGCCGTAGTTATCAGCGATATCAACGCCGCCGAAATCACCCAGGCCAGCGAGCTTCAGATTGAGATACATCTGGATCAGTTCGTCGATGGACGGCAGAAACCATCCCTTGATGCCGTTCAGGCTGAAATTCGCGCACAGATCAGCCGCCGAGCCGCGCGCCGTGCAGGCAGCGATTATGTCCAGGGTATTCTGCCTGCCGGTGCCCACAGCGCTGCCGCGCGCCCCCGGTATCAATGTGCGGAAGCATCCCCACGGGGCACCCGCGCTCTGATCGAAGGGGGCCGCTTCGAGATATCGCCAGCCGTCGGCAGCATAATTCGGATTGACATGGAAAATCAGGCCGCCGGCCGGCCCGGTGTCACCCGGCGCATATTCGCGGACGGACAGCCAGACGCTCATTTCGCCCGCCCCACGGTTGGCCCACAGGTAATAGGGTATGAGTTTGACAGGCCTCGCTGGAGAGAGCGGATTCGTAGCCCTCCTGGCTTGCCCATGAATCACGGAGGCTCCGCCAAAAAATTCTTTATCGAATTCGGGTCTCAATTCAGCGTTGGGATCAAACAGGGATTCCAGAACGTGTCCGCCTTCACAATCAGGCCATTCGGAACAAAAAACGATGGGGCCCTTCTCTACGGCCATTCTGCCGATATCTTCTCTCACCTTTTGATGCGCGACGACTTTTCTGACGTCGAATGGAAATGCGATCTCCATCACATCTCCCTCCTGCCAATTTCTGTGGAGCGAAACATACCCTGATTTATCCACTGCGGACGTAACTCTGCCACCGTTTACCGCGATCCCCACTGGTTCATCCCGCCTGTCCGGGTACGAATACAGGTCTCCCGGAACCGGTTGATTCCTGGCCCAGCCGGGAACTCTCAATTTAATGGTGGCCGCTCCCCCATCTTTGGCGGAAACCTTGATTTTCGATTTTCCGCCCCAGGGCATTTCACTCTCCACAGATAGAGATATGAGTTTTCCGTTGATGCGGAAAGAAGCCTCGCTGGACACAAATAAATTGACGTAGATCCCATCCTGATCCTGGGCATAAATATACCCGGGCATGGACGCAAGAAACCGGACGAGATTAGGAGGACAACATTCCAAAGAAGCTCGCTGCCAACGCTGATCGCGTCCGTCACCGGAACTTGCCAGCCTGTTTACGTAAAAGAAGCGGTCTCCCGAAGCCGACACTCCGTCTATGGCGTTGTTGTACATCGTACGTTCCATCACATCGATGTACTTGCTGTCGCCTGTCGCCAAAAACATTCTGTGATTGAACGTCGTGAACATAAAAGCCGCACAACTCTCGCAATACGCGGACAGATTGGGCAGAGAATACGGCCTTCCAAAACCCTCGTTTCCAGTGGAACCAATGCCGCCGATCACGTAGAGCTTGGCGTTTACCACATCGAGCCATATCCGATGAGCCGCATCGAAATAATCCCTGATCCCGGTCAGCATGCCCACATCTACCAGAGACACCATCAGCGAGGCATCGTTGACGGCATGACCAACCGCCTCGCTCTGCTCCAGGACCGGCTTGTAGGATTGGTTGTGACGGCTCGGGTTGACCGTGTTTTCAGCGCCGCGTATATCGAGATAAAACTTGGCCAGATCGAGATACCGCTTTTCACGTGTGGCCCGATATAACTGTACGCAATTGATGGCATCCCTTTCGCCTCCGGAAAACCGCGGCGTCTCCAACTTATAATTGTTGTAGATCAGATCCGCCGATTTAATCGCAATATCAAGCAAATCTCTGTTGCCTTTAGCGGCATAGTGTGCGGCGGCGAGTTCGAAAAGACCGTTGCTGTTGCCTGCCCTTCCTGATTGCGCGAGCTTTATTTCCTGAATACGGGCATCAACCTGTGCCTGTAATTTCGCGTCGGGGTGCGTCTGGAGGGAATAGATCGCTGCTTCCAGCACGTTATTGCTTACCGGCCTCCTGGTCTCCGCGAACTTCTGAAACTCGAAGGGAATGGTAATCTCGGCATTGGTGCTGATTTTCGGCTTCCAGAAGGTGTCTTTGAGCGTTACTTCCGAGAAATGCTTGGCCTGTATCGGGTAATCTGCGCCGGGAGTGTAATCGACATCCGACAGCCTGGCTGGAGATCGATGCTGCGCAGGGGCGTTGCCAGGCACAGGAACCTGGGCTGCGGCCAGGATGCCCGCTGCGGCCGGGGCGGCCTTCAGGAAATCTCGACGAGGAATCTTGTTGTCCATGGCATCTCCTCAACCAGTAGATTCAATGCGGACCCCGGCTCCTGATACAGGCCTCTACCGCCCGCACCCCGGCAACCGGAACGCTCCGATCTTGCTCGAATAGCTCGTCGCGTCTTTCTTAACGTAGTCGCCGACATACCAGATCGTGCAGTCGTCGCTCGGGTCAATCGCGGTCTGCGTGTAGTCCTCCCAGCGCTGCGCGCCCGGACGCCCTGCAGCCGCGCCGCCTTCCGGCCCTTCGCCAGGGGCGAGGACGGTTTCGTGCAACGTCAACTGACCAAGGGGATCGCTGACGAGCCGCCCCGCAAAGCGCTGACCGGCGAAGTTCGGTGGGCCGCCGAACGAATAGCCGATGCCGATGTTGCCGAGCTTGTCCATGGCTGGGCTGGCCATCCAGCGATAGAAGCCTTCAGGCGCATACGTGCCTTGCTGATACAGGCTGACCTTGCGGTTCTTGCCAATCCGGAACTCGTACCAGCGGACGCCGCCGCCTCCGGCCGAAGTATTGACCGAGTGCACGGCAACGATAGACTCGTGGCCGTTTACCTTGCGATAGACGAGCCGCGCCATGATCTTGTCACCCTGAGCGTCGAGCCGCCGCTCGCTGCCAGGCTGAGGCACGCAGAACGTGAGCTGCCCGTCACATAAATAGTGATACGGCGCGACGGCGATCTTCTCCAGACCGGTGACCTTGGTCTTCGACGGATCCTGCCAATCGACGTGGAACTGCCAGACGTTGATCACATCGTCTTCCATGATCTTGTCCAATTGCCGGCCGCCTGCCGCCATCATGATGTTCGGCGCCCCGGCCGGGGGCAGATTCTTGCCGTCGACATCTGCGTTGTTCAGGAAGTTCACGTTTTCGATGATCACACATTGCTCGGTGGCGGGCTCGCCTTTGAGCATCCTGGCGCGATCGGCCACGCACGCGTGCTTCTGGGTAGTGATCGTTTCCGAGATCCGGTTGTCACCGGTACTCGTCGGCACGTAATAGCCATCTGGCCAGACCGCCGGCCGCGGATAGTCGGGAAAAAGCGGCCGCAGAAATTCATAACGGTAGTACGCGCCCATCGGGTCCGAACTCACACTCACCGCGTAGCACATGGAATAAGGTCCCTGCGGGCCAGCCGTCTGACCCGGTTGACCGGGCGCGCCGGCCCGGCCTCGTTGGCCGGGCTGAACAGGCGGCGCATTCGGATCGGGCGGTGGCGGAGGCGGCGGCACGAACAGTTGCGTTGCCCGGCCTGGCTGGCCCGATTGACCGGGCTGGCTCTGTTGCGCGGGCTGACCAGCCCGGCCAGGCGCTGCCTGATCGGGACGCGCTTGACCACGTTGAAACACCGGAAGCACAAACAGCCAGCGGTCGGCTAGTTGATCGTAGCGAACGACCGCGTCGCCGCTGAGCCGGTTCTCGCACGCTCCACCAAAGCCCTTGAAGATCGTGTTGGTCGCGACAGGGCCGTAGAGCACCTTGCCGGTCGAGTCGAAGGTTTTGCCCTTCTTCGTGTAGATCGCCATCCGCGAGTTCACGATCTGCGCGATGTGGTTGGGTCCGACGGCGAGGCTGTTGTCAGAGGGATTGCGCACGGTGGCCGTGCCCTGCGGTCCGGTGAATCCCACGCCGAGGCCGTCGAAGCTTGCGACGAGTTGCGGAGGCGGCTTCGTGCCGTGGGATGTCTGTTCGACCGCAGCCGAACCCGCTGGTGTCGTCATCGCCGGTGGCGTGGGAGGCGCGCCGCCGCGCTGGAGCCCCTCGTCCGGGCCGGCCACGTCAGGATCCGCGGCGAGGGCGCCCGGCGGAACCTCAAGGTTTGAACTGTGGGCTTCGAACGGCTCTGAGTTGCTCCCGCCGCCATCTTGTTCTTTACTCGCCAGCGACGCGAGCGGCCCCGACATGTCATGGGCGACATCTTGCTGAATAGTGGCCGGGCCGATCGTGAGTCGGGACTGCCCCCGATCGTGGAGCCGACGCATGTTGAACGTCACGACCACGGCCGCCAGGGCAATCGCGATCGCCAGAACTCCTACAACGCACGCAGAACGGTTCATAAGGATTGCCTCACCGAAAAACGGGGTGTTCTCCCTCAAGAGATCTTCTTCATGAGCTTCATGTTTACAGGCTCTCGATCGGACAGAGTAGTATCCCCTACCTGGAGACCTCATGACTGCTACGTGCGGCAATTCTAACCTGAGACGTGCGTGGGGCCAGGCATTATTTAGGGGACAGGCTCCCAGCCGTCTCGAAATTGCTCAACCCTCGGTCCTCGACTTGGACTTCGACCTGGACGTCGACCTGGAGGTGGTTGGGAGTAGACATGCACCGATAAATGGGGTTCTACTACATGATATGTCTGGAGAGTTTACTCGGATGAGACCGTTCACGTTCACGTCGAGGCCCAGGTTCAGGTTCAATCTGCAAGCTCGGCTTTTCGATGGAATCAGCGAGTTTCGCGACAGAAACTAGCTGGTAAACCGCTCGGAAATCAAGTTTCGTACAAACCTCGGCAACTGGCTGCTGAGTCTGTCCGTGCTTCTGCTTTCAGAATCTTGATTCTGCAGAAGGCCTGGAATAGAGTGGCGCCGGTAGGGTTAATATAACTAAATCTGTGCTTTTCATTGCTGCGGAGGAACAAGTATGAGGTCTCTGCTCTGCGTCTTTGCAATCCTGGTTCTGTCGTGCGGAATCCAATGGGCGCAAACTCCTATGCCCAAACAAACGTCAGCACAAGCCCAGCCTGCTGCCAAGGCGGAGCCCGCCCGAGCGTGGCCGCATCCGATTCCGGCGCGGATTCGGGATGGCAACAACAAAGACCTGTTCCTCATGACCCTCGGTGACGTGAGGACCGACATCGCGGACGGAATCTATGACCCGTCCAGGGACGAGGTGACGCTGAAGGATGGATCGGTCATGAAGAACTACTATCGCGATAGCTTGAGGGTGAAGTTCTTCAAGCCGATCGACAAGACCATATTCCCCTTGCCGCCATCCGGCCTATGCACCTGGTACTACTACTACCAGGACATCAACGAAAATGAAGTCAAGCGCAACGCGGATTGGATCGCGAAAAATCTGAAGGACTACGGCGCCAAATACGTGCAGATCGACGACGGCTGGCAGGCGGAAACCAAGGAAGGCCGCCATGGATCGCGCGACTGGACCGGGGTAGACAAAGCCTTCCCGAAAGGCATGGCGGGGCTTGCGGCTTATATCAAGTCGTTGGGACTGACCCCCGGGATTTGGATCGCACCTCACGGGCAATCGAATGAAGATGTGGTCAAAAAAAATCCGGGTGTCTTCATGCTGAAGCCTGACGGCACCTCGGTTTCCGATTCCTGGGAGGGAAAATGGCTGGTTGACCCGTCGACGCCGGAGACCCAGAAATACATGAAGGATCTGTTCTCCACGATGGTGAAGTGGGGTTATGAATACTTCAAGATCGACGGACAGCCCACAGTGGTCACCGAATTCAACCGGGCCAAGGCCTTCATCAAGACACCGGGCGAGATCGACCTGCTTTATAGAAACACCCTGGATTCGATCCGCTCCGCGATCGGGCCAAATCGCTATCTCCTGGGCTGCTGGGGCCTCCCGCTCGAAGGGATGGGAATCATGAATGGTTCGCGCACCGGGGGGGACGTTGTTTTGAGTTGGAGCGGTTTCTTTACCGCGCTCGGTCCGACCATGCAGTCTTATTATTTGCACAACATCGCCTGGTACACGGACCCGGACACGATGCTCCTCCGTCCGCCGCTGACGCTGGATCAGGCGCGCGTGTGGGCTACTTTGCAGGGGCTGACCGGGCAGGCGCTCATGTCCAGCGACCGCCTCATGGATCTGTCGGAAGATCGCGTCGAACTATTGCGGCGCGTCTATCCAGCCGTCGATATCCGGCCGCTCGATCTCTTCCCTTCGCGGCAGAACAAACGGATCTGGGACCTGAAGGTGAACCACCTCGGCCGCAATTATGATGTCGTTGGGGCGTTCAATTTCGGCGAAGCCAAGCCTGAACAGATCTACCTGAACTGGAAAGAACTGGGTATTCCGGACAGTGGTCCGGTTCACGTGTTTGACTTCTGGAACAAGGAGTACCTGGGCGCATGGGAAGCCGGCATGGCGCTCACCGTTCCTACCACCAGTTGCCAGGTTCTGACCCTCATGCCCAGTTCCGGCCAAATCCAGTTGATTTCCACCAATCGTCACATCACTCAAGGTTGGATTGATTTGCAGAGCCTGGCGGCGGGACCGGGAAACTCCTTCACCGGCAAGAGTAAGGTCATCAAAAACGATCCCTACGAACTGAATTTCGCCTTTCCGCGCGACAAGAACTTCGCGGTCAAAACCGCGACGGCGCGCACGGCCGCAGGACCGCTTTCAGTGAGAATCACAAATCACCAAGGCTGGGCCACCATTCGAATCGACTCGCCGACGACGACGGAAGCGAGCTGGAATATTGTTTTTGAACCGGCGGATGCCTATCGGTATCCGACCCAGGCCCCGACCGGGTTGCGCGTCGACCCGGTGGGCTTGGATGGCGGCAACCTGAGCTGGGGTGCGCAGTATTATCTCAATGCCGGGTATCAGGTCTATCTCGACGGCACGTTGCTGGGCTACTCAGGGAATACCACATTCCCGCTCCGCGGACTGGATCCGGGCCGGACCTACACGGCCGAAGTGAAGGCGATCTGGTATGACGGCAGCGTCGGTCCGCGACACCAGAAATCGGAGTTGAAGTTCACGCTTCAGTCGCTGTTGCCGAATGAAGTCCTGCTGTCCACGCTGGATCCCATTCCCGCCGCCACGGGCGGGCGTGGTGGTGGACGGGGCGGCCCAGGCGGCGGATTGACGATCGGCGGCAAACGCTATCAAGGGGGCATCACGGCGCGCGGTGGAGCCCAGGTGGAGTACGACGTTGCGGGCGTTTTCGCTACTTTTAGCGCGCTGGTAGGCGTGGATGACAGCTACAACGGCGCCCTCAGTTTTGTGCTTCTCGGCGACGGCAAGGAACTTTGGAACAGCGGCGCCGTGATAAAATCTGAGGCACCCAAACCAGTAAATGTGGCTATCGCCGGCGTGAGGAGACTGGTCCTGCGCGCGACCGCAGCAGGGGACGCCGCCCCGGCACAACCTCAGGGACCGGGCCAGGGGAGAGGCGGTTTCGGTTCCCAGGGTGCTTGGCTGGATGCCAAGATATCCGGCCGCGCCGCGGTTAAGTAGGAGCAGCAAATCGTGATACTCCGGTATCTGCGCTTCGCCAAAATTCCGGCCGGCCCGCTTTTATGGAGTTCCGGGGCTCGCCCCGTCCTTTGTGCCGACTCCCTCTCAGCAAAATCCAACCGCGCGCCAGGCACCAGGGCACCCGAACCTCCGTTTGCGGGCAGGATTTGTCTGCAGCATCGTCTGGGGATGATTAGAACCCCATCGTGGGAGCATCGACTCATGCAGCACGGAAATTATGAGATCGCCGCACAGGACCACGGGAAACAGGCCGCGCGCCTCTCGTATCGGTGGTGAGGACCACCGACTTCCGGGATCTCGATCATCCTGCCCTTCTCTGGCGGCTGTACGGAATGAGGCTCCGGCGCGTCCTTCTCCAATGCCAGGTGCGCCCTCGCTCCGTGATAGTAGCTCATGTAGCGCCGGACAATTCGCCTCAGGTGAGTTTCGTCGAGCACGACGATATGATCGAGACACTCTTGGCGTCCCTGATTTCGTACAGTTCTCCAAAATGGGCAATCCGATGAGTATGATCCGGATCGCGCGACACATCTTCCCGGCTGCCACCGTTGCGTTCGTCTGCCTCTGGGCGGCACCGGGGCTTGGTGTTCATGATCAGCCCCGCCGCCCGCTGGTAGTCCTTGCGGATCCGGCCGATCCGTATTACCAACTGGGTATAGAGATCGCCCGGAACGAAAAGGCAGACCTTGTCCCAAGCATCGACCAGGCCTGCGCACTGGAACCCGATTACCTGATCTGGGTTGTCTCGCCGGCTCACTTGTCAGACCGCGCGCTGGTGGATTACGGCCGCGCGGTTCAACAGCGCGGCACCCTGGCGCTCGGGTTCATCTCAGGATCGACTGTCGAGCGCGCCCGCGAGCTATGGACGCGGCGGCCACCGCGAGGCCCGCTCGGAGTTATCGTTGCAGAAGGAGCCATGGCAAGCAGGCCGGGACTGCCGACCCTGCGAATTGGCGGGCATGCGGAATTGCCGCCGGAACTCTTAAGCCGCGAGACTTTTGGGCGCAGTCTCCGAGACGCCGACTATGTAACCTACAACGGCCACGGTGGTGCAGAATATTTCCGGTTCGACGAGCGGCAGCTCTTTGTCGGCGCTGATATTCCGCCTCTTCCGCCGCTTGTGATCTCGGCATTCAGCTGCAATACGTTTCGTCTTTGGCAAGACCGCTCGATTGCGCTCGCCTTCGTTGATCGCGGCGCGGCTGCATATGCCGGATTTTCCTATAGTCCCATGCCCGGTTGCGCGATGGACGAAGGATTTCCTTTCCGCCGCACGTGGCCGGGATTTCCAATTGGCCGCGTGGTGCAACTTCAGGCGCGCGCAGCGATGCTCGCGACCTCGAGGTTTCCTATTTTTCATCTGCTCGGCGATCCACGCCTCGCGCTCGGCAGCAGCCCGTCCTACGAGATCATCGTTGACCGAGAGCAGGACGGCGACCGGCAGATCGAGTTCGCTCCGCTTGCTCCCGGCGCCATTCCCATCCGGATCGACGGCGGCGCGCGCTACGAGGTGGCCGACGTGCCGGGCGTTTCGCGCGTGTCGGCACGGGATGGTTTTTATAACGGGCGGCTGCAGATGCTTGACGTGGGAGCGGACAAGTATCTGCTGGTCCAGCACCCAGGCGGGCCGCTTACTATCCGGCTGACGAATCGGGATGCGGGAACGGCGAGAGTTCTATTGAAGGCGCTCGACTTAGGCCTTGTCGTCTACGCGGGTGGCGATCGTGTGACGCCGATGTTGATCGGTCTTCTGGGTGCGTTCGGGATTCTCTGGCTGGCCTTCAGAAAAGCCGCTAGTGCTCGCATTCTCGTCACGTCGTTGATTGTTGGAAGCGTCTTTGGCTGCGCCCACCTGACTTATGCGGTGCTCCGAATGGGACGTGTGGACGTCATCTCTTCCCCGCCGGCATGGACGTGGTGGCCGGCCGCCGTGACGCTGGTGCTGGTTGCTCTTGGTTCTGCGGTGTTTCTCAATGCGAGGAGGCAGCGGCCCACAACGTTGGCGGTGGCCGTTGCTGTGGCGACGCTGCCGCTCGCTGGTCCTGCGCTGCTGTGGCTCGGGTCTGCATTTGCATTCAACTTCATGCTGCAGGATCGTATCGGGGCACCACTGTACAACTACGCACTGGGCACCCTATACCTCCTTGCTGCAGGCATGTTCGGGGCCGCTTTCGTGGTGGGGTGCATCGTGGCCCGCCGGTTTAGCCGTGCGTGCGATGCCAAAGGTGCCAGTGCATGAAGCTGTCTTGCGTCTACGGGTCGCCCTGGATTGTGGGACTTGGACGGGATGTCAGGTGAGCGTCGCCGGTTTCCGGATGGAACGAAAATGTCCCCTGACGCGGGACCATTGTGGAGAGGTTCGCCGGGCTTTAGTATCGTGGATCCATGGATCAGCTTGATGGGAGGGATCACAATGCACGACCTGAATCGTCGCGATCTGTTGAAAATATCGGCCGCGGCCGCGGCCGGCGCCGTCATGCCACCTTTTGCAGCTGCACAAAACAGTGCGCGGCCAGCGCCCTCTGCTTACCCCGAGATCCTCCGTGAGCCCGATTCGGTAGTGGCGTTTACTGACGATCAGACGTTGCCGCTTGCGCGACAGGGTCGGCGCTGGATATCGGGCCCGGTCGTAGTTGAGTTGAGACCGCGCGGGACCGACGCGGCGACGGAACTTGCCGTTGCCATCGAGGCGCCCGGCGTGGCGCTCCAGCGCGTGCGGCTGCGCTGGCTCGCGCCGATGCCTGGAGGGACTCGCATCCTCGGCGATCACTGGGAACGCAGCTACGGCGACCTGGAATGGCGCGGATTGATTCCCGAGCGGATTTTGCCCTGGTATTTTCTTGCCGCCGGCACGGACGCGGCCCACGCTTATGGAGTTCGCACGGGCGCCGCGGCATTGTGTTTCTGGCAGGCCGACGCCTCCGGCATTTCGCTGTGGCTTGATGTGCGCAACGGCGGAGCGGGCGTAAACCTCGGTTCCCGGCGTCTGGACGCGGCGGTGATTCGTTCCCGCCACGGCGCGGCCGGGGAAAGGCCGTTTCAGGTGGCGCGCGCGTTCTGCCGCGATCTGTGCGAGACGCCGCGGTTGCCTGCCGCGCCGGTGTATGGGGGCAACAACTGGTATTACGCATACGGCCGCAGTTCGCGGGAAGACATGCTCCGCGATTCGGATTTGATGGCTGAACTCGCTCCTTCGCTGCCGAACCGGCCATTCATGGTAATCGACGACGGATGGCAGCCGAACCGCACCGCCGGGCCATGGGACCGCGGAAACGACGGCTTTCCTGACATGCCGCGCCTGGCCGAGGAAATGCGCAAGGGTGGCGTGAGGCCGGGGATCTGGATGCGGCCGCTATACACCATGGCGCAGGTTGCCGATTCGTGGCACCAGCAGCAGCGCCGCGCGGGCGGCGCCGCGCGGCCGAACGCGAAGCTGCCCCTGGACCCCACTATACCCGAAGTGCTCGGCCTGGTGCGGCAGGACGTCCGCCGCCTCGCCGGGTGGGGCTTTGATATGATCAAACACGACTACTCCACCTTCGATCTGTTCGGGCGGTGGGGATCATCGATGAACGCCGACATCACCGACGGCGGCTGGCATTTCGCGGACCGGGGAAAGACCAATGCGGAAATCGTCCTCGAATTCTACCAGGCCATCCGCGAGGCAGCCGGCTCGTCCCTGGTGATCGGATGCAACACTCTTAACCACCTCTCGGCCGGAGTGTTCGAGCTCCAGCGGACCGGTGACGATACCAGCGGGCAGGACTTCAACCGCACGCGGAGAATGGGGGTCAATACGATCGCTTTCCGGGCTCCGCAGCACGGAGCGTTTTTCGCGGTGGACGCCGATTGCGTGCCAATCACGCCGCAGATTCCCTGGACGCTCGGCAGCCGGTGGTTGGACCTCGTTGCCCGGAGCGGAACGCCGCTGTTCGTTTCTGCAGACCCGCGCGCGGTCGGGGCCGAACAGAAGGAGGTACTTAAACGCGCCTTTGCCGATGCGGCCAGGCAGCAGCCGCTGTGTGAGCCGCTCGACTGGCTGGAGATGACAGTGCCCGGACGCTGGCGGTTACAGGGCAAAACGGCGGAATACGACTGGTTCGGTCCCGAGGGTGCGACGCCATTCCCGCGTTGATCTTCTTAGGGCCCGCGCAAAAATAAGTTCACATTTTGGCTATGAGTAGATTGCTGTTGCTCGGGGATTTGGCGCAATTGTGTAGTTCCATTTTGGCAGAGTATCGTGTGGATGCAGACGAAGTTGACGGCGCTCTTCGTCAG
>JAIQGI010000073.1 GCA_020072565.1 Terriglobia bacterium | reverse complement strand
AAGGTAACACTCGCTGACGGACCTGGACGTGGACCTAGACTTGGACGTGGACTTGGACCTCGCCCCGGATGTTCTCATGCTCGGCACATTTTCGAGAGCATCCTAACGGCGGAGAGAAGGAGTTCGTCCGCTTCCTGACCTTGCGGCTGTTCGATGAGCGCTAAAGCGCGGCATGCATCGATGATTGCAGCACATTCCATGGCACTGCCCCGGGCCATGGTATAGAAGCGGCGCTGGTCCGGGCCACTGCTCTTTCCTGATCCCTCGGCGATATTCAGCGGAATGGAAAGGGATGCACGGCGAAGCTGGTCGGACATAGCCGCGTATCGTGGCGGCAGACTGTCGGCAATTCCGGCTGCAAGTGGCAAGAAGTGGACTGCGGCTTGATAAACATCGAGTTTGCGAAAGTTCACGCCCCACAAGATAGTCGAAGTCCAGGTCCAAATCGAGGTCCAAGTCCACGTCCACGCAGAGGCGGGTAGTTAAGTTAACGCCTATGGGCTTGCGCCCTGGGCTGCTGGCTGCGGTCGCGTCTGCGGGGCTCGGTGAAGGTGCTGCGGTCGCGTCTGCTGGGCTGGGGGAAGGTGCTGCGGTCGCCCGTGCGGGGCTCGGGGAAGGTGCGTGCAACTGATGAGAAGACGATTGGGTGGGGATGCGATGAATTACACCTGAACGGCCCCAACGGGGCCTTCTGATATGTGGCTCGCCCCGCTTTGCGGGGCAAGCTAGATCCACGCCTTCCAGGCGTGGTCGCTTACATGGGCCGAGCGGATTCTCCGCGGATCAGATCTTCAAAACGCTCGCGCTTTCTGATGGTTTTGACACGGCGCCCGCGTACCAGGACCTCCGCCGGCCGGGCGCGCGTATTGTAGTTCGAGGAGAGCACAAACCCGTAGGCGCCTGCACTCATGATCGCGAGCAGCTCCTTCGCCTTCACGATCGGCATTTCCCGATCGCGCGCAAGAAAATCTCCCGACTCGCAGATCGGCCCGACCACATCGGCTTTGCATCGGCCGCGCCGGTGGCGTGCCACCGCCTGGATGCCGTGATAGGACCCGTACAGGCTGGGCCGCAACAAGTCGCTCATGCCGGCGTCGACGACGATGAAGTTCTTTTCTCCTGTTCGCTTGGTGAGAACCACGCTCGTGACCAGAATGCCCGCATTGCCGACGATGACTCGACCGGGCTCGAGGATGAGGGTGCAATCGACGCCCCGGAGGGCTGAGAGGACCGCCCGTGCGTACTCTCCGGGGCAAGGGGGCTTTTCATCGTTGTACTCAATCCCGAGGCCGCCGCCGAGATCCATGTGCCGCACGTCGACGCCCTGCGCGCGCAAATTGAGGAAGATCTCCCTCAGCTGCCGCAACGCCTTCAGGAACGGCTCCATCGAGGTAATTTGCGAGCCGATATGGCAAGCGATGCCCGTAACCCGGACATGTCTGGACCGGCGCGCGCGGCGACAGATTTCGAGCGTATCGCCGGCGGAGATGCCGAACTTGTGACGGCGCGAACCGGTGGCGATGTAAGGGTGAGTGCCTGCGTCCACATCCGGATTCACACGCAGCGCAATATTGCAGACCTTTCCCAACGCCCGCGCCCGCGCCTCCAGCATCCCGAATTCGGCGGCGGATTCCACATTGAACTGCAGGATGCCGCGCCGCAACCCGAGGTCGATCTCGTTCTCGGTTTTGCCGACCCCGGAAAAAACGATCTTCTTCGGATCCGCCCCTGCTGCGATCGCGCGCATCAACTCGCCCTTGGAGACGACATCGAATCCGGCACCCAAAATACGAAAGAGCGAGAGGATAGCAAGATTGGAGTTTGCCTTCACCGCATAGCAGGTCAGGTGAGGCAGCGAGGCGAAGGCGTCGTCGAAAGCCCGGAACTGCTGTGCGAGGGCCGACTGGCTGTACAGATAGAAAGGGGTCCCGATCTTCCGCGCGATCGCCGCCACGGGAACGTTTTCGCAATACAGCTCCCCACCTCTGTAGTCGAAGGGCTGCACCGATGGCCCCTTTCGCAGAAGGCAAATTCTATGGCGGGTGACGACGCCGGTCAATCCTTTCGGGCATAAACAATACGGCCGGCGACCATGGTCTGCAGCACCCGCAAGTCGCGGTCGAGGAATACCAGGTCGGCATCTGCACCCGGAGATATGATCCCTTTTCTGTCTCCCATCAGCATGCAGCGGGCCGGCGTGGCGCTGGCCGCCGTGAGCGCTTCGTGAAGCGGAACATCCAGCCATTCGACCAGGTTGCGGACCGCGCGGTCGAGCGTAAGTGTACTCCCGGCCAGGCGGCCCTCGCTGTCGCGGCACTCGCCATGTTCGACCACGATGAGCTTGTCACCCAGAGGGTAGCTTCCATCGGGCATGCCGGCCGCGCTCGAGCCGTCGGTCACGAGCGGAGTCCGCTCGACCCCCTTCACCCGCAACAGCAGATTGAGCGCCGTAATGTGGACGTGGATGCCGTCGGCGATGACTTCGGCGAAGACCCGGTCATCGGTGAGGGCGACGCCCAGGATCCCGGGATCTCTCTGGTGCAGCGGCCTCATGGCATTGAAAGTATGAGTCGTCTGCAGCGCGCCCGCGTCCACAGCCGCCCGTGCCTGTTCCTCCGTGGCGTCCGAGTGGCCGAGTGAGACCTGGATGCCGAGGGAGCAAGCCTGACGGATCAGCTCGAGACCGGGATCCATCTCTGGTGCGATGGTCAGTCTGCGGATCGTGTTTCCGGACAGCTCGACGAAACGGAGGAAGCTTTCCAACTCGGCTTTTCTCAAGCAGCCGGCCTGGTGAGTGCCTCTGCGCACCGGATTCAGATAGGGCCCCTCCATGTGAATCCCGATCGGGGTGGCTCCGTCTGTCGCGGCATGGCGGTGCGTTGCCAGGCTGCGGATGGCGGTCTCCAGGTCGGCATCCGGCGCGCTCATGGTGGTGGCAAGAAATGCAGTCGTGCCGTAGCGAGCCAGGGCACGCGACGTGCCCTGGAGTGAGGTCGCGGAGCCGTTCATGAGGTCGTGTCCGGAAGCTCCGTGGACGTGCAAGTCGATGAATCCCGGAGCGACGATGGCATCCGGCAGGTGAATCAGCTTTTCCTGGGGGATGGGTCCCATCTCGGCCGCCGGCAGCATCCGGCGAATCCTGCCTTGTGCGACATGAAGCACGCAGTCAGGCCGCCGCTGGTAGGGAGTGAACAACGTATCGCACAGAACCCAGCGCTCTTCATCGTTTTGGGCTGGCGTCAATGTCGGTTTCCTCCCGTGAAGTCCTGCAGGGTCGAGGTTGCATCCGAAAGCAGTGGTTTCCGTGCGCCTCTCATGTCTTCGCAGGTTTCGTGAATTTCGTGGTTCTTGGTCGATATGCCTGATCGATCAATTCAATCGGGTGCGCTACACGGGTCGGCAGGTTTTTCGCACGCAGGCCGGCCTGGATTTGCAGCAGGCATCCCGGGTTGCCGCTGGCGACGACCTGCGCTCCGCTGCGAATGATATTGGCGATTTTTTCGTCCAGGATGCGTGACGACATTTCGGGGTGGGTGATGTTGTAGATCCCGGCGCTGCCGCAGCAGCGGTCGGCGTCGCGCAGTTCCACAAGCTCGAGACCGGGAATGCTCCGGAGCAGGTTGCGCGGTGCCGCCTTGATTCCCTGGGCGTGAAGCAGGTGGCATGGGTCGTCATAAGTGACTTTCAGATCCAGTCGCTCCATGTTCCTGTTGATGCCGATGGCATCGAGAAACTCGCTGATGTCGCGCACCCGCCGGCTGAAGGCCCGCGCGCGCCCGGCATATGCCGGATCGGCGGCCAGCAGTTCGTCGTACTCCTTGAGCATGGCTCCGCATCCGGCGGCATTCACGATGATAGCCGCGGCCTCTTCCTTTTCGAAAGCGGCAATGTTCTTGCGCGCCAGTTGACGCGCCGTCTCCGGATCCCCTTCGTGGAGATGCACTGCTCCGCAGCATGCCTGGCGCGCGGGCAGCGCAACCGAGAAGCCGTGGTGTTGCAGAACGCGCACGGTGGCTTCATGGACCGGGCCGAAAAGTTCCGGCATGATGCAGCCCTCGAAAAGCAACACCCGTTTCCGGCCGGTGCGTACAATGCCTTCCGACCAAGGGTATCGTGGCGACTTAGGAATCTCGGGCAGCAGAGCCTCCATTTGAATGAGGTGGCCGGGGAAGAGCCTTAATATTCTCGATGCCCGCAGCAATCTCCGGATGCCGCTGCGCTGATAGAATCTCAGCATGCGAAAACTGAAGTGCATGAGGCGCCGGCTGAGGAAAATCTTCCGCAAGACGAGATACCGCACGAAAGCTGCACCCGCCGACAGCCTCCGGCTTTTCCCGATCTGCGCGCGGGCTTCGTTCATCATCGCTGAAAAGCGCACGCCGGATGGGCAGGCGGTTTCGCAGGCGCGGCACTCCAGGCACAGCAGCATGTGTTGCTGAAATCTCGGGCCGGCGGCGCCAATGCGCCCTTCCTGCATGGCATTGATCAGGTAGATGCGGCCGCGCGGTGAGTCGGCTTCGCCGCCGAGCTGGAGATACGTGGGGCAAGCCGACAGGCAGATGCCGCAGTGGATGCAGTCCAGATGGGCGGTCTCGCGTGTTTCACTCTGCGCCGGCGCCTGGGCGGCCATGCTAGATCCCTCCCACAAATCTGCCCGGATTGAGCAACCCTTTGGGATCGAATTGCAGTTTGATGCGGCGCATCACGTCGAGTGCCGGAGCCTCATATCCCCAGACATCGAGGCGCTGCTTCACCTCGGGCTGAGCCTTTTCCACGACGAGGTGCCCGCCGGCTGCCGTGCATTGCCGCCGCAGGTCGGCGATTTCGCGAACCAGGTCGCCCGCGTCGCAACCTTCGTCGGGCCACTCATAAAGGCCATATATGATGGAGGTCCCAGCATGACAGAAAAGTAAGGTGCGCGCCTGCAGGCGCAGCCCTATTTCCACCATGCGGCGCCCGGCTGCAACCGTGGACTGATAGAGCACCGAGCATTTCAGCAGCAGTTCCTTGCCGTTGCCTTGTCTCTCGCGCGCCGATGCTGCCCGGCGCCATAACTCTTCGGATTCCTGCGTGCCGAGGGCGTTCAACACTTCTCCTCCTCCGGCGGGCGCGATCGCGCGGAGGCAGTCAAGCTGCCAGCGGACTGCCGCGTCGGCATCACCGAACCGGAGCAGGAGAATCCAGGGAGCGACATCCCGGTCGCCCGTCAGGGCTTCGAAAGCCGGGCAATTCAGGGCTTCGATGGCGTCCGGCATCAGATCGGCGCGGAGAAAAGACTGCGTGGCTTCGAGCGCGGCGTGCAGTGAGGGATAGGCCAGCACGGCGGTAGCAACGGCCTCGGATTTGGGCTGTACCTTGAAGGTGAGCTCGCTGATGATGCCGAGGGTTCCCAGGGATCCGGTGTAGAGCTTGCACATGTCATAACCGGTCACATTCTTGACCAGCTTCCCCCCCGCCCGGGTCTGGGTGCCGTCGGCGTGCACGACTCTGATTCCGATGAGCATGTCGCGCACCGTGCCGTAGCGGAAGCGGATTGGGCCGCTGGCGTTGGTGGCAACCAGACCGCCGAGCGTGGCCCGTTCCGAATGGGGCGGGTCGAGAGGAAGAAACTGTTTCCTGGAGGAGAGGGAATCCTGGAGTTCCTGCAGGGGAGTGCCGGCACGCACGGAAACCGTCATGTTGTCGGGCTCGTATTCGACCACTCCGCGCAGCCGCCCCGTGTGCAGCGCCAGCCGGGCCGAGTGCGGAGGATTGCCCAGGTGGAGTCTGGTGCCGCCCCCCACGGCCACCATCGACAGGCCGTCGTCGCACGCTTCCCTCACGACATGAGCCAGCTCTTCCACGGACTCGGGCGTCGCCTCACGCTCAATCGGAATGCCGTCGATGTGCAAAATGCTTCTGGCCACCTTAATGCTCAGTGATAGCGGCTGAATCGGGAGGGAAGGATCTTGCCCGGATTGCAGAGCTCATCAGGGTCGAATGCCAAGCGCACGCGCCTCATCGCTTCCAGATCCGCCGCCGAAAAAAGCATGTCCATGTACTCGTTCTTCTCGCTGCCGATGCCGTGCTCGCCGCTCAGCGTTCCCCCGGCATCAACACAGATCCGGAGCATCTCGCGCACCAGATCCAGGATGCGTACTTCCTCCCCCTCCTTCTTGCGGTCGAAAAGGAGGATGGGATGAAGGTTGCCGTCGCCCGCATGGGCGAGGCTGGCGAGCGGGACTCCCGCCCGGTCGGCGCACTCGTAAATGCGAGTGACGACCTCGCTCAGGCGATTGCGGGGGACGACAGCGTCGTGCAGGTACAAATCGCGCGTCATGCGGCCCACGGTGCCGAACGCCTCCTTGCGCCCTTTCCACAACCCCTGGCGTTCCTCTTCACTCTTCGCAACGCGAAGCTCCTGGCAGCCGTGGTGCAGGCAGATCTCCGCCACCTGGTCGGCCTGGACCTGCAGCGCAGAGGCGAGCCCATCGAGCTCGATGATCAGCACGGCGCCGGCTCCGACCGGCAAACCCGCATGTGTGGCGGCCTCGACCGCGCGGATCATGCGACGGTCCATCGTCTCAAGGGCGGCAGGTACGATGCCCCGTGCGATGATGACCGAGACCGCATCACATGCGTCCTTCAAAGACTCGAAGGCTGCCAGCAACGTTTTCGCCGATTGCGGCAGCCGGCTGAGCTTGAGGACGGCACGCGTCGCCACTCCCAGCGTCCCCTCGGAACCGGTGAACACCCCGACCAGATCATATCCGGGACAGTCCGCGGCACGGCTGCCAAGCTCGACGGTTTCTCCCGAAGGAAGGACTACCTGCAGGGCGGCGACATGGTTGGTGGTCGTGCCGTACTTGAGGCAGTGGGGGCCGCCGGCGTTTTCCGCCAGGTTTCCCCCGATGCTGCTGACCATCTGGCTCGAGGGGTCCGGCGCAAAGTAGTAACCCGAAGGCGAGGCTGCCTGAGACAAGTTGAGGTTGATCACGCCAGGTTGCACAACCGCCTGGCGGTTTTCGAAATCGAGTTCGCGGATGCTCTTCATCCGCGTGAGTGACAGGACCATTCCTCCGAACCGGGGCAGGGCGCCTCCGCTCAATCCGGTGCCGGCGCCGCGGGGGACGAAGGGTATGCCGTGCTTGCGTGCTACCCCAATAATCCGCGCGACTTCCTCGCTGCTGGCAGGAAGAAGCACAGCATCGGGGGGGTGGCGATGCAGGGCGAACCCGTCGCATTCGTATGCGAGCAACTCCTCGGGCTCCGACAGTACATACGCGGACCCAACAATCCCGCGCAGTTCGTCGAGTATTTCCTGCTTCAAAAGAGGCCCCTGCGTCATGCGGATACTGCCTGTTCGGATAGAGCTTGAAATTGAACGCGCCGATTATAACACTACTACTATATTTTCAGTTACTCGCAGTGTCGCGACAGTCGGAATACTCCTCCTCGGAGGACGCCGGACGGCTGCCCGGCATAGATCTCTGGACGCGGAAAGACGCTGAAGGACGCCGACAGTCTTGATATCGTCGGCGTGCAGGAGCTCCTGCCCGTGTCCATCGGCGGCCAATTTCCCGGTTTTTTCTCTGCCTGCCATCCAACTTCATGAATAGCTCAGATTAGCCTGTGGGCCCTGGCACCCACTTGTTTTTGAACGCCTGGGTGCTTCCCTGCGCAGAGAGAAGGCATTGAGGGCTACTGGATGCGGCGATACCGTGCTCTCTGCGCTGATGTTTTTTGTTTAGGTGATGTATAATCGCGGCTTACCAGGGGCGGAAGAGCATGAAGTCACAGATTTTCAAGCTTTTTGCTTGCCTGCTGATCGCAGAGTATTGGCCGGTGCCCGGGGCTGCGGTCTGGGGAGACCAGCCGCCCAAAGTGCTCAACGGCATAGACGTGTTGCGGCGGCAAAGCTTCGCCCCGTTGGCCGGCAAGCGTCTCGGACTGGTCACCAACCACACCGGTCTGGCTGCGGACGGCACTTCGACCATCGATCTGCTCTTCAAGTCCGGGAACTGCAAGCTTGTGGCGCTCTTCAGCCCCGAGCACGGAATCCGCGGAGTGATGGACGAAGGGGTCGCATCCACGGTGGATGAGGCGACCGGCCTCCCGATTTACAGCCTGTACGGTGCCACGTTGCGTCCGCGCCCGGAAATGCTGCGCGGCCTCGATGCGCTGGTCTACGACATTCAGGACGTCGGTGCCAGGTTTTATACTTACTCGACGACCATGGCGTACTGCATGGAGGAAGCAGCACGGGCCAGGATCCCGTTTTACGTCTTGGATCGGCCGAACCCGCTTGGAGGCTTGAGCGTGGAAGGGCCGATGCTTGATGCCGACAAGACTTCCTTCGTCGGTTACATGCCCCTGCCGGTGCGCCATGGGATGACCCTGGGTGAGCTGGCACGATTTTTCAACGCGGAGAACAGAATCGGTGCTGAGCTGCACGTTATTAAGATGGAGGGGTGGCGGCGGGGCTTTTATTTCGACGAAACCGGCCAGCTCTGGGTGAACCCTTCGCCGAACATGCGCAGTCTGCTGGAAGCCATCCTGTATCCGGGCGTGTGCTTGCTGGAGGGGACGAACGTCTCGGTAGGCAGAGGCACGGACAAGCCGTTTGAAGTGATCGGCGCGCCGTGGATCGAACCGCGCCGCCTGGCCGCAGCGCTGCAGGCCGCGCACCTACCCGGAATCGAATTCGTGCCGATTTTTTTCACGCCCACCGCCAGCACCAACCGGTCGCAGCAGTGCGGCGGCGTCAATCTGATGCTCACCAATCGCGGCCAGTTCCAATCCGTGCTGGCAGGCCTGACACTGATCTCCAGCCTGCGGAAGCTCTACCCGGACAAATTCGAGATTGATAAAACCGTCCGCCTGCTGGGGAATGCGCGGGCGCTGAATGCACTGAAAAATGGCGAGCCGCCCGCAAGCGTTCTGCGCGCGGCCACCGCCAGGATGCGTGACTTTCTTGCCAGGCGACAGAAGGCGTTGATCTACCAGCGGTAACACGATCCGGAGGGGAGAACTAGAGCTATGACTCCAGGCAAACGCAAGAAGAGAGGCGAAATCAAGATTACGATCGGGCCGTTTCGCAACCTCGCTGATTACGACGCTTGCATGGATATCCAGCGCGAGGTTTGGCATATCGAAGACATCGATGTGGTGCCGCTCATGGTTCTGTTGGCAGCGGAACGGCAGGGCGGGATTTCGCTGGGCGCATACAACAGCCTCGGCGAGATGATCGGTTTCTGCTGGAGCATCCTCGGGACCGACCACGGAGAAGTGTTGCAGCATTCCCACATGCTGGCCGTGCGGGCTGCCTACCGCAACTTCGACGTGGGCTACCGGTTGAAGCTGGCACAGCGCAAGGAGACCCTGCGGCGCAAGCTGAACACGATCACGTGGACTTTCGATCCGATGCACCCCTTGAACGCTTACTTCAATCTGGGAAAGCTTGGCGTCTGGTCGGCTGCATACCACGAGAACTTCTACGGGGAGAGCAGCAACTCGTTGCACCGGGGCCTTCCGACCGACCGCTTCATGGCTCGCTGGGATCTGAAGAGCCCGTCCGTCGAAGAGCGTCTGGATCAGGGTCCGCCGCGTCGGGACCTGCGCAAAGAACTGAAAAAATTCCCGTTGGTCAACCACCTGGAAGAGTTGGCGCCGGGCATGACGACATCATCGCCGCTCAAGCTGAACCTCGATGCGGTCGAGTTGCTTTTTGAGGTGCCCTACAACCTCCCCGATATCAAAGCCCGGAATCTGGGCGTGGCCCTGGAGTGGCAGGGAAAAATGAGGCAGGTGTTCCGGCATTACTTCAAAAAAGGTTATGCGGCTACGGACTTCTGGGTTGCCGAGGAGGAGGGGCATCTGCGCGCCTTCTATTTCCTGGAAACGAGAGGCAAGTAGGAGCCCCGAGGATCGAACGGTTCCGGACCGTGGATGAATGGAGATTTTGATCAGCACGTATGTGCTGGTGTCTGCGCTTTGCTTACTACCATCAAATGAGGAGATGAAGATGATAAGAAAGGCGTCTCTGTGTGCAGTACTGGCGCTGTTGCTCGTCTCGGCCGTCGCGAGCGCAGCGCCGATCCGGTTGGCTCGAACCCCGGACTACCACGCCGGGAAGATCACCTTCAGCTACCTGGGCGACATCTGGGTGGTGAATGAAGACGGATCGAACCCGCAGCGAATCACCATCAATACAGCTCGCGAGGTGAACCCCAGGTTCTCACCGGACGGCCGCTGGATTGCGTTCTCATCCAATCGGTATGGCAACAACGACGTATTCGTCGTGCCGGCGACAGGCGGCACGCCGCGCCGGCTGACTTATCACACAGGCAACGATGAAGTCGTCAGTTGGACGCCGGACTCAAAGAACATTATTTTCCGCGCTTCGCACGGTGACGGTGCTTTCCCCGGCACCGCGACCCTCTACCAGATCTCGGTCGAGGGCGGCCAGGAGGCCCCGCTCCCGGTGGACTGGGGCTGGTGGGGCAGTTTTTCGCCTGACGGCAAGCAGTTTCTCTTCAACCGGCACCCGGCTGTGTGGTCGCGCAAGCACTACCGCGGCAGCTATGCGGCCGACATCTGGGTGGCCGACCTCGCAGCGAAAACTTACCGGCAGATCCTTGCCGGCGAGAACTACAATCGCTACTGGCCGATGTGGGGTCCGAAGGATGAAGTTTATTTCATCGCGGATCCTCTGCCTAACGACAGGACCATCAAGCCTGGCACCCCCGAAGTGCGAAAGAGCTTGAACAACATCTACAAGATTTCCGCCAAGGGCGGCACGCAACCGGTCCAGGTGACCAGGCACACGGACGGCAATGTCTTCTTCCCCTCGATGTCGAGCGATGGCAAGGTCATCGTCTACGAAGAGAATTTCGGGATCTGGAAGCTGGATGTCGCTTCGGGCAAAACCGCCGAAGTCAAAATCGACATCGTAACCGACGAAAAAGAAAACGAGTTCGATGTTGTGGCAATCAACAACGAGGCCGACAGCTTCGACCTCTCGCCCTCCGGCAGGCGCGCCGTGATTTCGGCGCAGAACCAGATCTTCACGATCGCGACCGACCGCGGCGACATCACGCTCATTGCGAACGACAAAGGTGCGTCCCGCAACGAGTCGCCTCAGTGGTCGCCCGACGGCAAGTACATCTCATTTATCTCAGACCGCTCGGGTCGTCAGGAGATTTACCTGACCGACGAGGAGGGGAAGAACCTGAAAAAGATCACCGACCTGGACACCGACAAGGGCCCGATCCTGTGGTCGCCGGATTCCAAGGCGCTGATTTTCGGTTCGACCGACAAGAAACTGTATTACTACACGGTTGCGGACGGGAAAACCGTCGTGCTGACGTCGAGCACCATTTCTGCGCCCCGGTCGCCGGCATTTTCTCCCGATGGCAAGTGGGTCACGTTTGTGAAACAGGACGCGACGATGCGCAATCACGTCTATATCGCGCCGGTAACGGGCGGTGAAGAGCGTCACATTACCACGGACAGCCTCGCCTTCAGCGAAGGAAGTGCGGTGTGGACCGCGGACGGCAGGTTCATCGTCTACACCACTTCGTCCGGCACCGGCGGCGGCGTGGCGTCGACCGGCGGGCGCGCGCAGAACCAGATGCAGATGATGGTGTTGCCGCTGCGAGCACAGGACCGCGATCCGCTGAACCGCGACATCGACAATGAAGCGCAGGCCGTGTCTGCCGAGGCGACCGGGGGAAGAGGCGGCGCCCGCGGAGGCGGCGCAGCGCAACAGCAACCGGTCGAGGTCAGGATCGATTGGGATGGTCTGGCCCAGCGCGCGCGCCGGTTGAATGTCACGGGTGACACCTTCGGCGGGCTCACTCCTTCGCCGACAGGGAGCATCATCGCCTTCACATCAGCGTCAACCGGCGGCGGTGCACCCGGCGGCGGCGCGGCCGGTGAATCTACCAGCGGAATTTTCACCATCAACGTCGCCGACGGCAGCGGCCTCACGCGCGTTCCACCCGCGGCGCCCAGCACAACGGCGGCTGGCGGGGGACGCGGCGGTGGCGGGGGACGCGGTGGTGGCGGGGGCATGGCGTTTACGAGTGACGGCCGCACGCTCTACTTCCGCTCCGGCCGTGGAATCTACGCCGCATCCGTAGGGGGCGGCGGCGGAGCAGCTGCGGCGGCGCCGGCGGCTGCTACCGGCGGTCGCGGCGGTGGCCGGGGAGGCGCTGCAGCTGCCGCGCCGGCGGCCGCAACCACCGGCGGCGCGACCGCGCGCCAGGTGACTTTCACGATCACCACGGAACTTGATCACAAGGCACTGCGCAAAGAGGTCTTCGAAGAGGGCTGGCGGGTCATGAAGAACCGCTTCTACGATGCGAAGATGCATGGCGCCGACTGGAACGCCGCCAAGGCCACCTATGGCGCACTTCTCGACTACATCGTCGACGAGGAAGAACTGCACACCGTGATGATGCAGATGATCGGCGAGCTGAACGCTTCGCATACCGGCGTGAGCGGTGGCCCGCCTTCTGCCGATCGCTCTGTCGCTCAGACCCGCTACCCGGGCTTTGAGCTCGTGTCTGATCCTTCCGGCTACTACCGGGTGGGCTATATCTGGAAGGGGGGACCGGTCGACCATGAGTGGGTCAAAATAAAAAAGGGCGATTACATCATCGCCGTCGACGACCATGAGCTGAAGACTGCTGAGAATTACTGGCAGTACTTCACCTTCGCGGCCGGCCGGAAGTTTCACTTCCTGCTCAACAACAAGCCGGGCAGGGATGGCGCGTGGGAGCTGACGGTCGAACCCTGGAACAGCGGTGCGCTCAGCAATGCCCAGTACGCGAAGTGGGTGGAAGACCGCCGCGCCATGGTCGACAAGCTCAGCAACGGCGAGATCGGCTACCTGCATATCCGGGCCATGGATGCGGCTTCGCTGCGCCAGTTCACGCTTGATCTGGCCATGAACCGCAACAAGAAGGCGCTTATCATCGACCAGCGCTTCAACGGTGGTGGCGGCATCGACCAGGAACTGCTCTCGATCCTCGTGGGCGAGAAGTACCAGTACACGAGAGGCCGGGATGCCGGTCTCGATGTCCCTCGGCCGCTTGAAACCTTCTATGGGCCGATGGTGGTGATGCAGAACGAACGGTCGGCTTCCGACGCCGAGATGTTCCCGGCAGGCTTCAGAGACCTGAAGCTGGGGAAGGTCCTCGGTGTGCCCACCATGGGTGCCGTGATCGGCACCGGCTCGTTTACCTTGGCGGATGGCTCCAGCATCCGCACGCCGGGCTCAGGAGTATGGACCGCGGCGGGCGAGAATATGGAAAACTACGGCGTCAAACCCGACGTCTACATCGACAATACTCCGGATGACTTCGTCAAGGGCCGCGACGCGCAAATCGAGAAGGCCGTCGAAGTTCTGAAGGCCGACATCGCGGCCGGCAAGAAGAAAGCAGGCTAACGATTCTGTTCAGCCGGGGCTGTTAAACAAAGGGCGCGGAGCCATCCGCGCCCTTTGTGCTGTCCGAGACGAAATTCAAACGTAAGGGACCACGAACCGCGCGGAAAGCCTCTACCGATTATTCATGCATATTGGAGCGGACGCATCGGGTCGGAGATCGGGTCAGGTGATTTCTGGCCGCGAGCCTCCAGCGGGCGTTTTCCCCATTCTCGGGTGGAATCAGCCGGGAGGTGAGTAGGCGTTCATTGAGCGGACAATTCAGATGGCGCCAACGGAAAACGACCACCTGCGCCCGTGGCGTGAGGTCATGGAGCAATCGCTTGACTCCACCGGCGGAGGACCCTATAATCCTCTCCGTGTCGCGGGGTGGAGCAGCCTGGTAGCTCGTTGGGCTCATAACCCAAAGGTCGACGGTTCAAATCCGTCCCCCGCAACCAAGGATTCATACCGCAACAGCAATTCATAACACCAATCCAATCAAGGGGCTGAAAAGCCCCTTGGTTTATTTGCTGACCACCGTCCAGGGCCGTCGATCTGGCATTTTCTGCCTTCCATCAACACCCGTCAACAACTCGGTCGCGACTACAAATTGAGACTCTTGCGAGTATCGGTCCGCAATGTTCCTACGATCGCACCAACGAAACAAAGATGGCAAAGAACATTCCTACTGGTCTCTCGTGTAACTCTCCGCGCAGTGGAAGGCAAGTATGGCCGAGCTCGGCGGATCTGGGTGTTCGACCGCGGTGTGGTCAGTGAGGAGAATCTCGCGACGTTGCGCCGTCGTGACGCGCAGTACCTGGTGGGCACGCCGCGATCCGAACTGAAGAGTTTCGAGCAGGAGCTCTTGAGTGATGAATGGGAGCAGGAGCGGCCCGAGGTGGAAGTCAAACTTGTTCCGATCCGCGGCGGCGGAGAGACCTATGTTCTGTGCCGAACCAGTGCACGACAAGACAAAGAGGAGGCGATCCGAAGCAGCTTTCCGAGTGTTGAAAAGCGAGCTGTCGATTCGCCCGATTTACCACTTTCACTAATCGCGCACTCAGAAAATTCATGCGATGTCTGGCATATTTGACCATGGTTGAAGACTATGGTATGATTATCCCATGAAACAGAATGACGCCGTCCAGACCATCAGCATTTCGGAATTCAAGGCAACATGCCTTGCCGTTCTGGATCGGGTGAAGCGCACGGGTTGTCCTGTGCTGGTAACGCGGCGTGGTGAGCCCATTGCGCAAGTAGTGCCCCCTTCACCGCTGCCTCGTGCAGCCTCCTGGCTCGGATGCATGGCGGGCACGGCGAAGATCACCGGCGATATTGTTTCTCCAGCTGTTGATGAGATTGAATGGGAGGCTCTCGAAGAATGAGACTGCTGCTGGACACCCACATATGGCTCTGGTCTCTTCTCGATCCCTCTCGGCTTGCGCCACAGGTCATCGCCGAACTCGATTCCTCCGAGAATGAAATTTGGATTTCGCCGATCAGCGTCTGGGAGTCGCTGATTCTCGACAGCAAGGGCCGGATTGACCTCGGCGATGATCCGGCGGCCTGGGTCCGTCAGGCCCTGGCAAGGGTTCCCCTCCGCGAGGCCGCACTGACACATGAGATCTCGATTCGGAGCACCCAAATGAACATTCCCCACGCGGATCCGGCGGACCGCTTTCTGGCGGCCACGGCATCGGTGCATGAATTGACTCTGGTTACGGCAGACGAAAGGCTGATCACATCCCGCGCCATCTCGGTTTTTGCCAACAGGACATGATCTGCCAATTAACAAACTGCAATCGGGATCGCAATCGGTATCGCCATCGAAACGCTTAGCTGGCAAAAGCCGATCGCGATCGCGATAGCGATTGCGATCCCGATCCCGACGTTTGCCAACCAGAGACGCATGTGTCTTTCATGCGGATAACAAGGAAAGTCTGCGGGACCGCTACACTGCTGGAGTTCGCAGCACGGCCCTGCCGGCTTTTGGTGTATGATCACAGCTCGCGAAAAAATCCGGAATATCGCTTGAGTTGAAATGATCCTCGATTCCGGAAACATCGGATGCGAATTGACGGGCTGAAGCCCGTTTCCGGCGGGGTCCTGCTATCGCGCAACCGCGCTCGAGGCGGATGACGCTTTTTCAAAGAGCAAATATTGTGCGAAAAACGGCGAGACTGATTCCTGTTTTGCTTCTCCTGGGCCCGGCCGTCCTGCTCATCGGCAAGAGCGCGGTGCCGACGCCCGAATCCGTGTTCGGATTCCAGCCGGGCGCCGACTATAAACTGGCAACCTACGAACAATCGATCAACTATTTCAAGAAGCTGGCTGCGTCGAGCAAGTATCTGACGCTGGTAGAAGCCGGCAAGACCACGCAGGGCCGCACCTTCTATTTCGCGCTGATCTCGGACCCGAAAAACCTGGCGAAGGTCGACCGCTATCGTGAAATAGCCCAGCGCCTGGCGCATCCTGAAGGCCTGACCGACGAAGAGGCGCGCAAACTCGCGCGCGAGGGTAGAGCTTTCGTCAATCTCGATTGCGGCCTGCATGCGACCGAGGTGGCAGGCATGCAGCAGGCGCCGAAACTCGCCTATGATCTGATCCGCCGCGCGGACGAGCCGCGGATCAAGGAAATTCTCGACAATGACATCGTCATTTTGTGGCCATCCAGCAACCCCGACGGGCAGCAGATGGTGGCTGAATGGTACATGAAGAATGTCGGCACCCCCTACGAGCTGTCAAATTTGCCCCGCCTTTATCAGGACTACGTCGGCCACGACAACAACCGAGATGCGTATATGCTCAACATGATCGAGTCGCGCGTGCTGGAGCACGCCTGGCATCAATGGGAGCCGCAGATCATCTATGTGCAGCACCAGACGGCCCCGTTTCCTGCGCGCATCTGGCTGCCGCCGTTCTCCGAGCCCATCGGGCTTCACGCGCCCTACATCATTTCACGAGAGGTGAACATGATCGGCATGGCGATGGCAAGAAGCCTGGAAGAAAACGGGCAGGTCGGCGCCATTCACGCGGGCACGTTCACGGATGCGTGGTACGCCGGGTACCTCGACTATGCGCCCATGTTCACGAATATCGCGACGTTCTGGACCGAGACGGCGCTCTATGGCCTGGCAACGCCGCATGAATACTCGATCAACGACCTCGCACAGAACTTCCGCGATCTCCGGCCGCAGACCCTTTATTCCAGCCCATGGCCGGCCGGCTGGTGGCGGCTGAGCGATGCCGTCGCGTACATGGAATCAGCTTCGCTGGGGCTGCTCGAGTTCGCCGCCAAGTACAGGGAATCGGTGCTCTACGATCGCTATCAGGCAGGCCGCGATCAGATTGCCAAGGGGAAGAAGGACGCGCCGTTTGCCTACTTCCTGCCGCAGGACCAGCGCGATCCGGTGGCGGCTGTCGAACTGCTTCGGCGCCTCGCCTTCAACGGTGTGCGCGTGTGGCAGCTCACGGCGCCGGTCACGTTGGACAACGAGACCTATCCGGCCGGCACCTGGGTGGTTCCGACCGACCAGGAGTTTGCCGCCATGGCCCGCCAGGTGCTCGATGTTCAGAAGTATCCGGATCTGCGCCAGTATCCGGGCGGCCCACCGGAGCGCCTCTACGACGCTGCCGGCTGGACGCTGCCGCTTCAGATGGGCGTCAAGATCGCAACCGTCTCGAAGCCGCTGGCGGCGGAGATGCGCGCGCAGATGAAACTGCTGGGTCCGACGCCGGATCCAAGAGCGAAACCGACTCCATACAACCTCGCGGCTTCCGGCGACGCGGCGCCGTTCGACAGCGTGCCCGGCATCGGCTTCAACTCGAATCCGGCAGCCGCGGCCATCGTTCCCCCTCCGGGAAAGGTGTCACGCAGCGGGCCGGCGCTTGCCGTCGATCCTGCGCAGAACAACACATATCGAGCCATCAACCGGGCATGGAAACAGGGGGCGCGCGTAGAGTTTGTGGCAGGATCGCAGGGCACCGGCGCGCGCTACATTATCAGCGGCCTCTCCGAGCCGGCACAGTCTGACCTGGTCGATTCCCTGGCGCTCGTTGCCGAACGCACGGCCCCGGGCGGCACGGCCTTGAAGAAGCCGCGCGTGGGCCTGTTCCAGCCCTGGAGCTCCAGCGTCGACGAAGGCTGGACACGCTGGCTCCTCGAACAGTACGGGTTCGAGTTTGTGACCTTGCATCCTGAAGACTTTCATGCGCCGCTCGCGGACAAGGCCGATGTCATCATCCTGGCTGACGATGCCGCGATACCGGTGGCGGGTGGCGGCGGACGCGGTGCCGGCCCAGGAGCGGACCAGGGCGCCCGGGGAGCGGCTGCGGGGCGAGCCGGTGTTGCCGGCCAGGCGGGCGCTGCAGCTCAAGGAGCTGCGGCAGGGCAGGCGAGCGGAGGCCGGGCGGGCGGTGGCGCCCGGGCAGTTCGCCCGGAATACGCCTACACCGTGACGCAGGAGGACCTGAAAGCATTCGAGGCGTTCGTCCGCGCCGGCGGCACCGTGGTCTGCTTCAATCGGGCCTCTCGCTTCATCATTCAACAGTTCAAACTGCCGGTCAAAAATGTCGTGGAAGGATTGCGCCCGGAGGAGTTCCTGCTGCGCGGCTCGATTGTCGAGGTGACAACGGATCCGACCCATCCGGTGATGGCCGGGATGCCGGAGAAAGCAGCCGTGTTCGCCGACAGCAGCCCCGTCTTCGAGACGCTCGAGGGCTTCCAGGGCAAGGTGCTGGCAAAATATCAGGAGACGGGCACCCCGCTGCTCTCGGGAATCCTGATCGGCGAGAAGCATCTGCAGGGCAAGGCCGCCGCTCTCGATGTCGAGCTCGATAAAGGACACATCGTCCTCATCGGCTTTCGCCCCCAGTGGCGCGCTCAGTCGTTTGGGACATTCAGGATCGTCTTCAATTCGGCGCTATATGCAAGGTAACCCGCAGCCACAATCACAGAATCCGAACTGGCCGGTGCGCTGATCGTAGTCTCCGTCCCGGAAATCCTCCTGCACGCCGATCAAGGCCGAACCGTCGGCGTTTGTCAGCGTTTTTCCGCGTCCAAAACCGCATTTTGGTTGCACATTCTGGAATAGTCCAGGCTAGCGGATCCGGAGGTTCTTGGGGGGCTCGGGAGGAGTGGGTCTGTTTCTATATGCCACCCACATTTCGTCAACGAAAGTGCGATGAGGCTTGTAGTAGCCTCCCCCGCTGAGGATTTTCCAGGCCTGGCCTTGCATGAAGTCAGGATCGATGATCATGCCGGTCGCAGTCTGAATGGTCGCAAGATCAAGTGAATCATCAGGAGATAGCATCCACCGGTCCACATAGTCAAAGAACTGGGGATGATTCCACGCCTCCCTCATTCCCGGGATGAGTCGGGCTGCGAGGGCTTCGCCAACCCAGCTGACGCTGGTGCAGCACCGGCGATAGGACTCGCCGAGGGTGTTCTTCCAGGCAGCCGACATCAAATGCTCATAGGGTCCCCAGCCCGGATTTACCGACTCGCCGTTGATCCCGACATGACCGCCATAAACAACTGTCTCGGGCTTTGTATGCCAGGATCTTGAGTAGGTACCGACAGGGAGCGTTTCGCTGACCCGAATGGTCTGCATGTCTTCCCCAAAACTGGCGTGTGCGGATTTCATCTTCTCCTCAGCCAGCATCACACCGGCAAGGACTATGGGAAATTTTCGTCCACTGCCGTGTCCCCCGTGAGCCTGCCAGCCGGTGTGTCCCTGCTCGAGCAGGCCATACAAATCGATTCCATATTGAACGAGGTAGACAAGGAGGGACTCCTTCTGATCTGCGCTGAAATCCAGGGTGAGAAGCAGACCGGCGAACGACATGAGATAAGCGTTCTCTCTCCCATAGCTCGCCATGTATTCCGCAGGCACATCAAAATTGAAAAAGACAGAATCGACCCATGGCCGTTTCAGGTACCCCTCAAATTCGGAGAAGGGAGGCAGGTTTTGGACGGGTGGAAGCCTGGGCAGAAGTTGCCGCCCCAAATTTCGCGACAAATAAATGCGTGTGGATCCCTGAGCATAGGAAGGTCGAAAAGCGTCCAGGGGTTGGGGAACGGCCACGCTGGTGAGGATGGAAATCGAGGCTACCGGGCTCACGGATGTGTCAAAGGGCCGCATCACACAGGGCAGGTTGGCGCCGCTGACACTCCTGGATGACACCAGTTTGTTGCCCGGCGCCAGGGTGATCGGAGGATAAACGCGCAGACCGGGATCATACCTTCCCGACTGGGTACGGTCATCAAATCCGCTCCGTTGGATGTTGGGCTGAATATTCAGCATCGACCCGTGCCGCCCGTTGGTCCGCGTGGGCAGGGGCTGTATGTCGATCACGGTGGTCTCTCCCACGACATAATAATCGCCGTTCACAAACTGGCCGACGCGCGCGGGAGCGGCAAAAGTCCACGTTATCCCGTCCTTGCTGATACTGCTTTGCAGCGGAAGTTCCGCAAGGGCCGGCGTACGGGGCGGATTGCCGGCCGTATAGACCGGGACCTGGGCCAGGGCCGTGCAGGCATACAGGCAGCAGAAAACAGGAAGGAGCCGTCCAAATTCCAGTCTTTTCGACGGAGGCTTTCTCATGATGTACCTTCCTCGATGCCCTCGCACCGGAGGCGGGCCAAGCCGGAGCATCCCATTGTCCTGCAAATAGCGTTGCGGCCCGAAAAAGAGCACAGCGTTCCCGCTGCCTTCTCACGGTGCGCAGGAATTGCCTGCTGCACTTCTATCGCATAATGATTTCCGCCGATGTGTGGGGGGTCACAGACCAGCCAATTCCAACCCCGACTCCCGATCGGAACCACGCCTCCGTGTTCAGTATCTACGAATGGGACAGAGATATACAAAGCAAGCGCATTCGCCCCCGCTGCAAAGGGAGCGAATGCGCTTGGCCGCGTCCCATTCGTACTACTTCCCCATAAATCCTTTGCGCGGAGGCAAAGATTTTTGCCCCGCGACACAGAGCAGAAAGGCGCGACGCGCCGGCAGTGAGCAGCCCCGCCCGTGAGGGCGGGGCCTGGAGTTTATACATTCAAGACCGAGCCCAGGCCCGAAGACATCTGAGGTAGTCTGTCAAGTATTTTTGATTTCATGATTCTCTATGCGGCCTTGTCAATAAAGTCCAAAACCTCGGACCCTTTATTTCGAAGCGATTGGATATGAATCTCTTCGTTGTACATGACAC
>JAIQGI010000072.1 GCA_020072565.1 Terriglobia bacterium | reverse complement strand
ACTTCCCCCCACAACCCCCTTCACGCCTTCGGCGTGGATGATATTGAGTCCATCTCCCGACTGTCTTCTCTAAACACCATTCTCAATCTGGATCACTTCTGCAAAGCGGTAGTGGACTACTCTTGCCGAGCGCCGAAGAGTTCGGGTTATCGTCGGCGCATTGCTTGCCAGCATGGCCTTCTGGGGGCCAAGAAACTACTGGTTCTTGCTTGGACTGCTTCCATTCACAACCGGCCTGATAGGCTGGTGCCCTCCGTACCACCTGCTCGGGATCAGCACCTGTCCTAAAGCCACCAAGTAGGAGCCCTGGCGGTTGTATCAAGTGTTGCATGGATACGGATGCTCCCCAGCGCATCAGCGGATTTGCACCCTGCAGGGTGTTCTGAAGAAGAGGCAGTGCTGCTTTCCTGATCCCGCCGAACGCTTGGGCCGCATTCGCCAGGACACCGGTGTCTGTGTCCCGACCCGGCTTTTCGCCAGGTGCTATTTGAATCCTTTGGAGCCGTGTCTTCTAAGCCGCCAGGTACCAGGCTTACCATCCACGTTCCAAACCATTGAGGAAACAGGGAGGAGCTCTAACTCCGAGGGACATCCCTCTTGCGTCGCAGGTCCACAGCCCTCCTTGAGCCTGAAGATCTTCAGCGTCCCCAGACTAAGGTCTTTGTGAACGAGCCTCGCCACACGCCGCCCACGGATGTAGTAATAGGCGCTGATTGAGAAAAACGCGGGAAGCATGATGATCTGCGTTTTGTAGGTCTGAAACCAAGGTCCAAGTTGCCCTTCCGATGCATGCAAAATCATTGCGGCGCACAGAACGAGCATCCAAACTACCAGAACGACCAGGAGGAATGGAGGCCTCATTATTCGGCTCAGATGATATCTCAGCTCCTCAAGCTCTCCTTCTGACATGTGTCGCTGCAGCATCTCGAAGCGCTCGCCGAGGTCCACCACCGCGCCGTCCTGGTTCATGTGTACGGCATATTGCTGCCTGGGAAGAGCCGTGGCTTCGACAACGTTGCCTCTCCACCACCCTTTGGGATGCGCGCCGTTTGCGGCAATTACCAATCCTGAAAACGGGAGCACATCGAGGTTGTGCGGTGCATCCCCTTCGGGCTGAATCAGGCCTTCCTTCAGCAGGCCCCTGAATGCCTTTCCGTCCTGCCAAGGCTCCCCCACATGCCCTTGAAATAGGAATGCGCGGCCATCCTGGAGATCCCGCCTTAGAATTCCGGCCTCGCGGAAGCAGTCCCTGGAGAGGAGAATCAGCACGGGCAGGCCGAGAAAGATCAATGAGATGGCGACCACCGATGCAATGTTGTCCATGAGCTGGGAATGTGCGCTTGCGAAATTGAGAGCAAAGAAGAGGATCGGGAGCGAGACTGCCGCTGTGACGATAATGATCAGTGGGCGCATCTTGAGCCTGGTTATGCGCCTGCGCAAGGCCGTAGCCTCTGAGGGAAAAAGACGGCGTTCGGCCGCCTTATCGAGACCTAGAAACCACTCCTGAGTTTGACTTGGTTCCTCCAGGCTGGAGTTTTCTGCGCCCATGAATATACATTTCGGCAGTCATACAAAAACTTTGCACTGATATGAAACATCAAGAATCCCCACCGTGATCCGAATCGGAAGGCCCGGGATTCCCCAGGGCCTCCGCGAGCCTCAAAATAGCATGATGAGTCAGACCGCTTCGCGGCGCTCGACGGCCAGCAAGCCGCTCAGGCGGTAGCTGGCGCCGGGGAGGGTCTTGATCTCGACTTCTTTAGATCCGTAACGGACCCTGCATGGGCCTCCGAGCTTCGAGCGCAACGTGATCCCGGCCAGCTTCCCTTCCTTCCACTCGATGTCAAGCTCCATGCCGCCGCGCGCTCGCAAACCTGTGGCCCGCCCCTCCGGCCAGGCATCGGGCAGTGCAGGCAAAATCCGGATCACCCCGTTGTGGCTCTGAAGCAGCATCTCGGCGTAAAACCGCGCCGATCGCTTCATGATCGGATGGGCCCACTCGAGGAACGCATTGTCCCGCCCATATGTGATCGGCAAGAAGCGCACTGTAGGATTTCTGCGCCGCTTTACGCATGTCCTCGGCGCAAGCCGCGGCCGGGTCGGCCGTCCGGCGGCCGGCGAATCCCTGATAGTCGGTTGCCGCCGTGACCAGCAGGAGCGCTTCGTCGGCGTCTTGGACATGACCCGTCCCCTCTATAACCGTGACTCGGCCGCCGAGGTAAACCGAAACGGCAGATGGACCCGAGGGCAGGCGGAAGGGCGAAATACCTTGAAAATCAGCGGTATCAACGGCTAGAATCTAACCGCCGATCGGTAACTACCTGCAAGGGCAGCCCGGTCATCCGCATGTGGGGCGCCGTACCCAAGTGGCTAAGGGAGAGGTCTGCAAAACCTTTATGCAGCGGTTCGAATCCGCTCGGCGCCTCCATCTAACTCATTTTTCCGCTTCAATCTACGGTTTCTCCGCTTGCACTACTGCTATCATACTTGGGACCATTTGGGACCAATAAGCGCTCCAGATTGCAAATCGCGTTCCAGTGCGCATCATCGACCACGTGCGTGTAGACATTGAAGGTCGTTTCGATCGAAGCGTGCCCGAGCTGCTGTTGGGCAATCTTCACCGGCACCCCCTCACAATAACGCCCCGAAGACGAGAGTCTCCCTACCGAAAGACAGTGCCTGTTAGACATTGATGTTCATCCACTGCTGCAGCACCGCAAAGCTCATCAGAAAATATGTGGTTTTAAGGTCTTTCGAGCAGACCGCGGCTTGAACAGGTGGGAGAAAAGAAATATCATGAAAGCAATCGAATCGTACATTCAACGCTTGTGCGTCGAGAGGGTGGAGTTCGCGTTGCAGGAGGCGGGTGCGCCCGAGATTACAATTGTCGTCCATGCCGTTGGCTATGATTATGAGCCAAATTGCTTTGACATGGATTACAGGTCAAAGTCCCGCGGCTTTGTGAATCCGGCCGGAACACAATAGAAAATCGGCATGCCTCTCTCGGGTGATCGACGAAATCTACTTGTTATCCCTTCGCCTCTCGGGCCTGAGGCTTTCGCTGTCAACATCCACTTGCCCGGAACGGTGCGCGGATCCGGGAAAAGGCAAGGGAGATAAACTGCAGTTGAATTCCAAGGCAAAAATACTGCTGATTCTGGCCCTGATCGCCATTGTGACGTTCGCTCATTACTCGACCGAGATGGCAGCGCACCAGTATCATCTCGTATATCAAGGCCTGTTTTTCATCCCGATCATGCTCGCTGGATTCTGGCTCGGACTGAGCGGCGCCCTGGAGACATCGTGTCTCATAACGCTGATATATCTGCCTTTCACGATTATTAAGTGGGACGGATGGTCCCCCGGTGATCTCAACAGCGTGCTGGAGATGATCCTTTACAACGCAGTCGCAGCGGTTCTGGGCGTTCTGAAGGATCGGGAAATGCGTGAACAGAAACGCTCGCGGGAAGCCGAGAGTCTTGCCGCCACGGGGAGAGCGATGTCCGGTCTGGCTCACGATATCAGAACTCCGCTGGTTGCCATCGGGCTGGTGACCAGTTCTGTCCGTCAGCAACTCGAGGGAGATCATCCGGGATACAAAGATCTGGAGCTGGTGGCATCGGAAATCAGGCGGCTGGAAGAAATGCTTAACGACACCCTCGACTTTGCCCGACCGCTCTCCTTGAATCGACGTCCGGAATCCATCAATAGGGTAGTGCAGGAGAGCATCTCCATCGTCGAGAAAGCGACCACGGCGAAGGCCGTCAGGATCGAGACGAGCCTGCATGATTGTGACCCCGAGGTCTCCATCGACAAGGTGAGGTTGAAGCAGGCGCTCATTAACCTCCTGGCGAACGCAGTGCAAGCTTCTCCAGATGGTCGTGATGTGATGGTCTGCACTCATCGCAGCGGGCACGACACGGTTGTCGAAATCATCGACTACGGTGAAAAGATAGATCCTGCCTTGCTTGCCAGAGTTTTTGAACCCTTCTTCACCACCAAAGCAGAGGGAACCGGACTTGGCCTTCCCATTGCGAGAAAGATCGTCGAAGCGCACGGCGGCAGACTGACAGTCCAGAACAATCCCGACCAAGGGGTCATCTTCAGGATGCTATTGCCGAGCCGGTGACTAGCCCGAATTATTCGTGAAGCAGAACCAAACGCCGGTGAAAGGCAACAAAATTGGACGCGGCTAAACGCAGGCAGGAGCTTTTGCCGTCCTGCGGCGCGGCAAAAGCTCTTGCACGCCGACCAAGTCCGAACGGTCAGCGTCCGTCAGCGTTTTTCCGCGTCCAAAAATTTCCTTTGATAGCATATTCATGAATAATCCGGGCTTGAGCAGAGGTGTATCGCGCACACGACACGCAGCTCCGGCGGACATCGCGGTGAAGCTGCTGCCCGCCGATGTCTCCGCTACTCCCGAGTGTCTGCCGCAATTCGAGCGTGAGGCGCAGGTCCTCGCCTCCCGTCGTTGATTCCGATTCAGGCCAAAATGAAGGGCGCCGGGCCAACGTCTCGCCGATTATTGCTCAGCCTGCCAGGTGCATTTTGCATAGCAGGGCGCGGTAACGCGGATCGGAATGAATTTGATCATAAAAAGGTTCTTGGTTCAGATGCCCGATGAACATGGGTTCGCGATCATCAAAAGCTTTATCCATCCAATCGAACATTTTGTCCATTTCCCCCAGACCAAAATATGCCCAGGCAAAACAGTGTGCCGGAACATGGGCTACCCGAGCTCGCTCCTCCATTTCCTCAAGCAGCTTGTGCGCTTCCGATGGCCGCCCTGCGGACGCATGGGAAATAGCCATGACGCCTAGTGTCAGGGGGCTGCGCCCGGAAAGTTCGGCCGCCTTTTGATGTGCTTCGACAGCCTGGTCATATTTCCCAAGAATCGCAAAGGTTACCCCGAGGATCCAATAAGCCAGAAAAAAGTTCGGCTCCAGCACGAGCAGGTTTCGAAGCTGCTCAATCGCACGATCATACTGCCGGCTGACATGGAGCAGGTATCCCAGCTGGTAGTGAGAAAACAGCGAAAGCGGGTCCAGTTCCAGCACGCGCTGCAATTCTGCCTTGGCCTCTTCCAGCCGCAGCATCGGTCGGAGGAAATAGTAGGCATGGCGATTGCGGACAACCGGCGAGGCCGGGTCCATTTCGAGCGCTCTCTGAAACTCACGCTCGGCGCCCTTCCAGTCGAGGTCGTAACTTCCACGTATCATTCCCAACAGCGCATGCGCTTCCGCCAGCGTGTCATCGCGGCTCAGGGCTTCGACTACCGCTGACTTAGCCTTCGGCATGGCCTGCCTCGGGGGCAGATAACCCCAGTATCCGCTCCACCAGTAGAACTCCGCGACGCCAAGGTAAGCTAATACGTAATCCGGATCCTGGGCGATCGCCCGCTCAAAAAACTCTTTGCCTTTCGCCAGTTCGTGGGGTACGCCTTTGTAGAGGCAATAGCGCCCCTTCAGGCAGAGGTAGTAGGCTTCAAGATTGTCCGTATATCGTTTGACCAGCGGCCGGGCGCCCGACAACTGCACCCTCAACTTCTCGGCGATTGCCTGTGAGATCTCATCCTGGATAGCGAACACATCCGTCATTTCGCGGTCGTATCGTTCAGACCACAGATGGTAGCCATCGGCAACTTTGACGAGCTGTGCGTTGATGCGGATCCGATTGCCGGATTTGCGCACGCTGCCTTCGAGGATGTTCTCCACATTGAGCTTGGATCCGATTTCGCGGATGTCCGCTTCCTTGCCTCGAAAGGCGAATGACGAAGTACGCGCGGTTACCCGCAGGCCCGAGAGTTGTGTGAGGGCGTTAATGATCTCTTCGGCCAGCCCGTCGCTGAAGTATTCATTCTCCTTATCCGCGCTCAGGTTGGCAAATGGCAATACGGCGAGCGATTGCGTGCGGACAGATTCCGCGACGGCCGGCGCTGTTGTGCGGCCCGAATCGCGATCACGCATGAGACGCTGCAAGTCGGCGCGCAGTTCGGAGGCACTCTGATAGCGCAGCTTGCGGTCCTTTTCGAGGGCTTTGTTGACGATATGTTCCATCTCAGCCGGGAGTTCAGGATTCAAACGCACCGGCGAAGTGGGAGTCTTGTGGAGTATGGAGTCGAAGATGACGGCGGAAGTATCGCCGGTGAATGCCTGCTGGCCTGTGGCCATCTCATAAAGCACAACACCGAACGAGAAAAGGTCAGAGCGTGCGTCGAGTTCCTCGCCGCGAGCTTGTTCGGGAGACATGTAAGCGATGGTCCCTACCGCGATGCCGGGGCTGGTTAGGAACTCCCCGGCGGTGGCTGCGGTTTCCGCTGCCTGTCGCCGCGAAGCAGGGAGTTTGGCTAATCCGAAGTCGAGGATCTTGGCCTGTCCGCTCTGGGTAATGAAGATGTTGGCGGGTTTGATATCCCGATGGATGATCCCTTTCGAATGTGCCGCTTCCAGCCCGGTGACGATCTGAATCCCCAGTTCGAGGATTTCGTACGCATCCAGCCGTTTGTGGAGAATTCGGTGCCTCAGAGTCTTGCCGTCGAGGTACTCCATTGCGATAAAATGGTGCCCCTCAAATTCATCGATATCGTAGATGGTGCAGATGTGGGGATGATTCAAGCCGGAAGCCGACTGCGCTTCCCGCTGAAACCGCTCCAGCGCATGGCAGTCCTTGGACACTTCTTCGCTCAGGAACTTCAGGGCAACCGTGCGTTTCAGCTTAAGATCCTCGGCCTTGTAAACGACGCCCATGCCGCCGCCGCCGAGCTTCTCGAGTATTTTGTAGTGGGAAACCCTCTTGCCGATCATGGGGGATTCAGCTCTCCAAGCAGTCAATCGCACACTGCATCAAGAGGTACTTCCGAGATGACCCCTATTATATCGGGATGGATCCGTCTTAGATAGCGGAATGAACCAGCGGGAATTCGCTTCGATCCCGGCTGGAGTCGGTTGCGCCGGCCGCGTGATGATCTTGAGCACCTGCTGGTTGAATTTAGTGTTGTTTCCGGTCACTTTTGTACCCGGATCTGGAAAACCGATCTCAGGGTGGCCGCAGCGCGAACTGGATGTTTCAGCAAAATGAGGGGATATCCCACAAGTCCACCTGGTCTGGAGCGAATTCCACACCCGTCCTCCGCCTTGACCGGCCGACCAGTTTCTGGGGGGCGGCCCGAGTTAACATTTGGGGCAGTTCCTGCGTCTTGATCTATGCGAGACTTCCGTGGAGACGGCGATCGGACTTTTTCGGAGTGTTGATCAGAGCCAACCCGCAACGATGCCGGAGAGGGGCGGACTCGTGGACGACATCGACCTTGTCGCGGCAGCGCGGCGAGGGGATCGTACAGCGTTCGGCCAGCTCTATACCCGATTTGCGCCCATGATCTTTGGCATCCTCCTCACGCGTATGCCCCGCCAGGAAGCCGAAGACCTGGCTCACGACGTCTTCCTGACGGCTTTGAAACAGCTTCATACCTTGAGGAAGGATGCCGCCTTTCCAGGCTGGCTGGCGACCATTGCACGGAACCGCGCGCGCGATCATTGCCGGCGCACGCAGGAGACAACCGAACTCCCGCAAGACCTGGCCGCGCCCGATGGCCGCGAGGGGGAGGCGGGTACGGTACTCGCTGCGATCAGGAGCCTTCCGAAGGCTTACAGCGAGCCGCTCATCCTCCGCCTTGTGGAGGGGATGACGGGCGACGAAATTGCCGCGCGCACCGGTTTGACACCGGCTTCCGTGCGCGTGAACCTCCACCGCGGCATGAAGCGGTTGCGAGCGAAATTGAAGGGGAGCGATGCCCATGAAGCTTGATTATCTTTGGGATGGCTCCGGCGATCCCGACCCGGAGATCCAGGAACTGGAAAAAATCCTGGCTCCCCTGCGATTTGCCCGCGAGGAGCCGGAATTCACGCTGCAGCCTGAACACGTCCGGCAGACCCGTTTTCGCGCTCTCTTCAGCTCGCGATACGTACTGGCGCTGGCTTCCGTGGTCCTGACAGTGTGCGGCGCATGGTGGTTTTTCAGTGCTGCCCCTTCTTACGAAGTGGTCCGCCTGGCGGGATCGCCTCAAATCGGTACTTCGCGTTTAAGCAGTGACGGTCGTCTGAAAATCGGTCAGTGGCTGCGGACCGATGCCTCCTCACGCGCCCGAATACAGATAGGACTCATCGGGCAGGTGGACATCGAGCCCAACACGCGCATCAAGCTGGTGGAAGCGGAGCCCACAGCGCATCGCCTCCAACTCGAGCGCGGAATTCTTCACGCCACGATCTGGGCACCGCCGCGAGTGTTTTTTGTGGACACTCCGTTCGCTGAAGCGGTGGACCTGGGTTGCGTCTACACGCTCGAGGTGGCAGATGACGGAGCCGGCATTCTTCGCGTGACCTATGGTTGGGTTGCATTCAAGCACCAGGGCCGGGAATCCTTCGTGCCGGCAGGTGCCCTATGCCGCACGATTCCCGGTGTGGGCCCCGGCACTCCCTTTCGCCAGGATGCTTCCCCCGAATTTCAATCCGCACTCGAGAAAATCGATACGGGTTCGGACTCAGGAAGCGCAGCCCTGATTGCGGTACTTTTGAATGCGCGCAAGGAAGACACCTTGACTCTGTGGCATCTGCTCGCCCGAACCGGCGGAATCGATCGGTCACGTACTACCGACCGCCTGGCGGAATTGGTCCCCATGCCGCAAGGTGTGACGCGGCAGGGAATCCTGGCCGGTGACCCGCGCATGCTCGATCTCTGGTGGGGCGCGCTCGGCCTGGGAAATATCGGCCCAGGTAAGACCGGCGTGGTGCCCGGGAGTCCGAACGCCCAATTACCGGTGGGATCCATTACACCTGTCGCTCCTGCTTCATCCGCACCCGAACAGTCTGGCCATACGATAGTCTTCCGGGTTCTGGATGCTGCGACAGGACGTGGCATCGCAGGGGCCACCCTGACAGCCAGGCAATTAGCCGAACCGGTTGCAGAGATGGTGGCCGACAGAGATGGGCGATGTGTATTCTCAGTTGCCGTTTTCTCCGCCGTCGTTGTGCGGGCAGTGGGATATGTCTCCCGCATGGTGCTGTTTCGTCCCGATGACGCTTACCCGGCTGAGTACACCTTCAAGCTCGAAAAGGGCATTGCTATTGGCGGATACGTCCAGAGTGAAGATGGGAAACCGATTCGTGATGCCAAGATCAATATCAGAGCCACTCCGGCCCTTTCTTCTATTCCAAAGCCTGCTGATCGCGAGGTCATAACTGGCATGCTTGAGGTCCAAACGGATGCCTCGGGCCACTGGCTGTGTAATGAACTCCCGTCTGCCGTTCAAACCATAGATCTGACTTTGACCCATGCGGAGCACTTGCCGTGCAGGTACACAACCGACCCGGCTCCACGCCCGGATCCAGATTACATGATGCAGTCCGTGACATTAGGCGAACTCAAAGCAGGCAGTGCCGTGCTACGGATGAAACCCGGATTTCTGATTACGGGAACCGTGATTGACATATTCGGAAAGGGGATCGACGGAGTGCAGGTGGTCCATATTGTCAGCGGTGTACCCATCTCTAACTGCCCGACTTTTACGACCACATCGGGTGGAGGGTTTTCTTTCCCCGACGCGGGCCCCGGCCGGCTGACGCTGGCAGTGCAAGCGATGGGATACGCTCCGGCGGCACTTACTCTTCAAGCCGCGCCGGGCATGCCCCCGGTCATCGTTCGCCTGGAGGAGGGCCAGATTGTACGCGGGCGCGTGGTCGATGAGGAGGGGAAACCTGTCGCCGGTGCGCAGGTCATCGGCTTGCCGGGCGTCGATTATGGAATACCATGGAAGGGCAATACCGATGCCGAAGGACGGTTCCTTCGAGATTCCGCTCCCGCCAAGCCTCAAAAGTACGGGGTGGTAGCGGAGGGCTTTCATTATGAAAAGGAGTTTGTTCTGGAACCGGGAAAAGAAAACGAGATCCGCCTCCTCAGACTCCTGACCATTCACGTTTCCGGCAAGGTAATTGACTCGAGGACGAAGATGCCGATCGACAGATTCCGCGTCATGGCGAGTTCGGACGATTGGAAAGGAGTAGATGCATCGGCGGAGGGTCGAAGCGGCGAGTTTGTGCTTCTTTTGAACGACCTCTCGCTCAGGGGGGATCCTGCGAGCCGGTACTCTCTGAGAGTGGAAGCCGAAGGGTATCGGCCCGATCTTTCCCAATCAGTGGAATTCCAAGACGGCGACCGTAGGCTCGAGATTGCTCTGGTCCGCGCCGATGGACTTTCCGGCGTGGTGCGAACGGCAGGAGGCGAGGCGGTCGCGGGCGCCCACGTTTTCCTCTGTGGCGGACAAACCACTTCCGGACCTCCGAATGCTCCCAAGAGACCCGCCATTGCTGCCCTGAGCAGTCTGAGCACGGTGAGAGCGTCTTCGGGACGGCTCTTCAACGCGAGTGTCGATAGCGATCAAGCCGGCAAGTTTGCATTCGACCCTATGCCTGAAGCTCACACGGTTGTGGCAACGCATGAAAAGGGTTTTGCGGTGGCAAAGGTAGACCAATTCCCTGCTACGGTAACACTCGATCTGGAACCGTGGGGGCGGATCGACGGCGTGCTTCGAGTCGGCAGCAAGCCCGGCGCAAACCAGAGAGTGACGCTCGAATCGTTGGTTCCTGCCTATCGTCCTCCCGCCCTGGATGTTCGCCTGAGCGCGCTTGCCGACACAGAAGGCAAATTCTCGTTCCCCACAGTTCCTCCCGGCGAGTATCGCATTTCACACGTACCTACCGGCATCCCGTTCGGCTCTCAGTACACAGTAGCTGCCGTGCGGGCGGGAGAAACTGCCAAGGTTATGTTGGGGGGAATGGGGCGTCCTGTGATTGGCCATGTCGTTATCGCAGGGCTCGATTCTCAGCCCGACTGGAGCCATGTCGTACACACCCTTGTCTTAAAGTTGCCGGATGCGCAAGTGCCGAGCCGCGCCGACCTCGAAGCATACAATGCCTGGGCACAGACTGAGGAAGGCCGGAACCGGCTTCGGTCCCAACGCCAATACGGCTTTCGGATCGAGGCTGACGGGTCTTTCCGTGTGGAGGATGTCCAGGCAGGTACCTATATCATGAACATTCTCCTGCCTCTAACGCCGGGCCTTGCTCCGGCCACTGTCAAGCGGGAGATTGTCGTTCCGGAAATGCCGGGCGGGCGCAGCGACACACCGCTGGACCTCGGAGTCCTGACACTGCAGATTCCCGGCAAGGAAAACCATCTGGAGAAATAGACGATGAAGACCGCCGGACTCAGCTGAACTATATTCCCGCCTGTAGACTCTAATCCCGTGTATCATGATGCTTACATAGAAGGTCTGGTCGCAACTGGATCATGGAGAGATTCATGGAGAACAGAGCTAAGCGGCACCTGGCTCTTTTTATGGCATGCACTGTCCTGATCATGGCCGGCATGACATTGCCGGCACAGACCAGGAAAGTGCCGGCGGCGGCCAGAAATCACTACCTGCGGGCGCAGGATTACCTGAAGCAAAACCAGCGGGAGAAGGCAGTGGCGGAATTGAAGACCGCTATCCAGCTTGCGCCGGAGTTCATCGAGGCCCACAACGACTACATCGCGAATCAGCAGGCCAAATCAGATCGGATGGTTGCCGAATATGAAGGCTATCTGAAGCAGCACCCCCAGAGCGCTGCTTACCACTACCTTGCCGGCAAAGCCTACGCCAAGGCCGGCCGCACCAAAGATAGGGACGCCGAATACCAGAAGTCGCTCGATCTGAGTCCCGGATTCAGTTGGGCCCTGATCGAACTCGGCGCCACGGCACTCGACAACCAGGACAAGCTCAAAGCGGCAGAACTCTTCGAAAAGGCGCGCGCCAAAGCCGGCGACAGCCCGAAGCTGCACATGGCATTGGCGAGCCGGCTGAATTCCGTGCAAAAATACGATTCCGCGCTTGCCGAAGTCCAGCGCGTTTTGCAGCTGGATCCCAATTCCTTCGATGCTTACCCGACCCTGTGGCGCACAAAATTGCGGCACACCTGGGGTGCGGAGAAGACCCAGGCCGAGGTGATGCAGGAGATCAAGAATCTCGAGAGCCGCTATTCCAGGAACCCCAAAGCCCTGGACGCTGTAGCCAGAGGTTATGCGATCTTTTTCGCAGATGGAGAGGAGGAGCGGGTCAGAAGGGCAATCTCCGCTATCGATCCGAAGTACTTCGTGAACTCCGGCACCGGACTCAGGACGATGGCGATGACAGCCGCAGGAAAGGAACTCACCTTCGCCGGCCCTGACGTGGAGCGGATCGACCAGGTAGGTTGGCTGGCAGATCCGAAGGCTCAATTGGCCGCCTACCGCGAAATAGAGAACAGCCTGAAGGACCAGGACCTGAAAATCCATGTTCTCTACACGCGTGAGGCCACCGCGTACATGAAAGACGGCGATTTCGAAAATGCCGAGCGACTCCTGGGTCTCATGGAAAAGGGCGGAGCCCGTGTCACCTCGCTGCAAATGGAGCTGGCCTCCGCATTCCTGGACCGGAAAATCAAGCTGGACACGGCCAGGACTTTCATCGACCAGGGCATAGCAGCCACGCGCAATGCACTCGCGCAACAGGAGGCGGCGAAGGGCTCTGCCGGCGCAATCTCCGGTACGAAGTCGCTTCTCGCCCGGTGGCTCTACTTGCAGGGGCGGCTGCTCGCGATGCAAGGAGCACTCGATCAGGCGGTGGTTCCCTTGAAGGAATCGATCCAATTGACGGAAAGGGAAGCTGCCGCGCTCGAGCTCGGCCAGGCGTATGCCAAATTGAACCGGACCGACGATGCGGTGAAAATGCTGCTGCTGGCTTGCTCCTTCGACGGCTCCAAGAGGCAGGATGCCCGGGAGGCGTTGGAGCGCATTTACGGCGACCGTGAGGGCACCAAACCGGTCGCAGCCGCTATCAGCGAGGCCGTGGAGAAACGCAAGCTGGCAATACGCTCATCGGGAGGCGTCTACATAGAACGGAGTACCCTCGAGGGCAAGGCCGCGCCTCCGTTTGAGCTTGCGGACGTCACCGGCCAGAAAGTGAACCTGTCCGACTACCAGGGCAAGGTCATACTGCTCAATTTCTGGGCAACGTGGTGAGGGCCGTGCGGTGCGGAGTATCCGCACCTTCAAAAGATTCAGGATGAGTACAAGAACAAAGATGTGGTCGTCATCCAGATCAGCGTGGACGAGGAAGATTATCTCGTTTCTCTCTATCTGAAGCAAAAACCTGCGTCCGCAATGATGCTCGTCGCCAAAGATCAGAGTAAGCGAGTCCAGGATGCCTACGGTGTGAACGGCATTCCCGCAAATTTCGTAATCGATATGACCGGGATCATCCGAAACCATGGCTCCGGATATGGCCCCGGCCTGGAAAACAAGTTGCGGGAATGGATCGACACAGCTCTGGGAACTGCCAGCAAGAAGTAAAGCCGCAAACCACTAAATACCTGGCCGGCAGCCATCAGCAATTTCCCGGCGGGTGGCGACGTTAGGGAACAGAGGTTGTAAGACCTCGGCGCGAACCCAGCGAACCTACACCGCGCGTCTCTCGTACCGGTGGTGAAGTGTGAGGATTCGCATAAATGCCATCCGGTCGAGCCAAGCGAAAACAACCAGGCTGACGATCTCTACATGCTCGGCATCCTGGGGGCCAATTTGATGATCTCGCAGCTCGCGGATGACGATAGGGGTACTTTTTCAGGTGCGAGCATTCCCTCGCATTTCTTCCGATTTGATCTGGGCCTGGCAAAAGAGATCCAGCTGCAGAACCTGCTCTTCATCCAGAACGAACTGCGCAACGCCGGGCAATTCCCCAGCTTCTTTGTTCCCATGGGAGCATACACGCCTCGCCAATATCGTTTTCAGGAGCAGACCCCCTTCATCTTCTGATCTTAACCGGATCTTAACGAGAAATTTGTGATGGCCTCACAATGCAAAGCGAAAATATCTCCTCTCCCGAGGAGGGAATATGAAGAAAGTGCGGGCAGGTTGGAGTCTCGTGGTGGGCCTGGTTCTCTTTGTGGCAGGGTGCGGCAGTGGATCAGAGACCAGCATCGCCTCCAAGTCGATAACCATTAAGGGTTCGAACACCATGGTCGTTCTCGCTCAACCCTGGGCTGAGACCTACATGAAAGAGAATCCTGCGATTACCATTCAGGTTTCAGGTGAAGGCACCGGCACCGGAATCGCTGCTTTGATCAACGGCGGCACCAATATTTGTGAAGCATCGCGCCCCATGAAAGATGTCGAGAAGCAGCAGGTTCTGGCCAGGCATGGGAAGGATGCAAAGGAGATCGCCGTTGCCATGGACGGAATCGCCATTTGCGTACATGAATCCAATCCGGTCAAGTCTCTAAGCGAACCCCAGCTCAAGGGCATTTATACTGGAAGAATCACAAACTGGCGTGATGTCGGCGGCAAGGACCAGAAGATCGTGGCCTATAGCCGCGACAACAGCTCAGGCACCTACCAGTTTTTTAAGGAACACGTACTGGGCAGTGAGGATTTCGCCCGTGATGTTCAGACTCTCACGGGGACGGGTGCCATTATAAGTGCTGTATCGAAGGATCCCGCCTCGATCGGCTACAGCGGCATCGGCTATGCTTCAGGAATCCGGGTCATCCCGATCAGCCGTGATGACAAAAGCCCGGCGGTCGCGCCTTCCCTCGAAACCGTGAAAAGCAGCCAATATCCTTTGTCTCGCAATCTTCTTTTCTACACCATTGGCGAGCCGGAAGGCGAAGTGAAGACGTTCATCGATTGGGTGCTCGGCCCTGAGGGACAAAAAATATGCGCAACAGTGGGGTATTACCCTATCGCCAAGCAGTGAAAACCCTTTCGCTTCCCAAGCTCGCGAGGACGAGAACGCTGGCTGACAGGATTGCTGCCCTGCTAATTAGCGGGAGCGCCTTTGTCGCGATCCTCTCGCTCATTCTGATCTTCATTTTTATCGGGAAGGAGGCATTGCCCGTGCTGACGTCCCCCGAGGTTCATAAAGAAGCGGATTTGGCGAAGCTGTTTCTGCCCCAGCCGCCTCGTCCCGGCGCCGCTGCTGAGTTTACCTGGCAGCCGGTTTCCGAGACACCAAAATATTCGCTGTGGCCGCTTCTTGCCGGTACTCTGAAAGCAACTTTGATTGCGGTGCTCATCGCCATCCCTCTCGCAGTGTCCGCGGCACTTTATACCTCGGAATTCGCTCCGCCCTGGGCGCGCGAAACCATCAAACCCTGTATCGAGATTCTTGCCGGAATTCCAAGCGTCGTAGTCGGATTCTTCTGCCTGATGGTGATCGCGAGCTGGTTGCAAGGAGCCTTCGGTTGGACTTACCGCCTGAATGCTTTGACCGCAGGCGTCGGTCTCAGTTTGGCGGTGATTCCCATTGTCTACACCGTCTCCGAAGACGCCTTCTCATCCGTGCCCCAGAGTTTTCGCGAAGGTTCAATTGCCATGGGTGCCTCCGCCTGGCAGACCGCCTCGCGCGTTGTGCTTCCCGCCGCGATGCCGGGCGTGCTCGCCGCGTGCGTGCTTGGATTCGGGCGTGCCATTGGAGAGACAATGATCGTGCTCATGGCATCAGGAAATGCAGCTGTGTTGTCCTGGTCGCCCGTCGATTCGATCCGCACCTTCTCCGCCACCATCGCGGCAGAGCTGGGTGAGCTGGTACAGGGAAGCCCTCATTATCACGTTCTGTTTTTTCTTGGGGCATTTCTTTTTGTGCTGACCTTCGCCGCCAACCTTATGGGCCGTTGGTGCGTGGGCAGACTCCAGAGGAAGCTGCAGGGAGCTTCCTAGCACACAGAACCAACATTTGGATTGCGACTTTTTGCCATGATCGAGCGGACAAAATGGATCGGAGGTTTATTCCAGGCACTTACGGCGTTGGCCTGCCTGATTATCATCGCGATGGTGGCAATCATCCTCGGGAATATCGTGACCCATGGTGCCCGGAACTTGTCATGGGAATTTCTCTCGCAGCCGCCAAGAGATCACTTTACCAAGGGAGGGATTTTCCCGGCCATTTTCGGCACGGCGGCGTTGGTAATTCTGATGACGATCGCCGTCATTCCATTAGGAGTCGCCACGGCCGTTTACATGCACGAATATGCGCCCAAGAGGTCGCGCATCGTCCACCTGGTGCGTCTCGCCATTCAAAACCTGGCCGGGGTGCCGGCTATTGTATTCGGCCTGTTCGGAGTTGGCTTTTTCGTCGAGTTCATCGGCCGCGGGATGGATCGCACCTTGTATGGCGGCAGGCTGGTGTACGGGCAGCCCGCAATCATCTGGGCCGCGTTGACGATGGCATTGCTGACTCTCCCAACCGTGGTTGTCGCCACCGAAGAGGCGTTGCGCGCCATTCCCACAAGCTATCGTGAGGTTGCCTATGCTCTCGGCGCGACCCGTTGGCAGATGATCCACCGCATCGTACTCCCTCAGGCAGCAGGCGGAATATTAACGGGGGGCATTCTGGCTGTGAGCCGCGGTTCAGGCGAGGTCGCACCGGTCATGTTCACGGGCGCCGCTTACTTTTTGCCGCATTTACCTACCCGATTAAATAATCAGTTCATGGAGCTTGGTTATCATGTCTACGTCATGTCGACTCAGGCATATGATGTCGAAGCAACCAAACCTCTCTTGTTTTCAACCGTATTAGTACTGCTGATTTTGACCTTCCTGTTAAACTTTACGGCCATTATGATCCGCTCTCAGATCCGAAAGAGGCTGCGCTATGGGCGTTAGCGCTCCACCCGTTCTGCAAGCGGAGAACGGCGCACCCGAATTTGCCGGTATGCAAACGGAAGACCTGCGCGTGAGCTTCGCCGCAGAGGAGATCCTAAAAAGCATAACTCTCGAGGCCCGGCGCGGCGAGATCCTGTCGATCATCGGCCCGGCGGGCGCGGGCAAAACCACGTTTCTCCGATGCCTCAATCGCATGCTCGAGCTGGATCTTGATTTCAAGGTCTCCGGCAAAGTGCTGCTGAACCAACAATCGGTCTATGACCGGGAAGTGCAGGTAGCGGCGCTGCGGCGAAAGATCGGAATGGTTTTTTCCGTTCCCGTCACATTGCCGATGACGATCCATCAGAATCTCACCTTCGGGCTGAACCTCGATCGCGAAGGAAGAAACCGGCGGGATGAGCGGCTGGAAGCGGCATTGCGAGCAGCGTATCTATGGGACGAGGTAAAAGACCGCCTCCAGGAGCCGGCCCGGAACCTCTCCGGAGGGCAGCAGCAGCGCTTGTGTCTTGCGCGCGCGCTCACGCTGCGGCCGGAAGTGCTCCTCCTCGACGAACCCTGCTCGGGGCTGGATCCGATCTCGACCCGAAAGATCGAGGAAGCGCTGCAGGAACTGAAGGCGGACCTGACGGTCATCCTGGTGACCAACAACGTGAAACAGGCGGCCCGGGCGTCGGACCGGACCGCATTCTTTCTTTTTGGTGAACTGCTGGAGGTCGCAGCTACCGAGACGCTCTTCACCACCCCGAGAGAGAGAAAAACCGCGGACTACATCTCAGGCAGATTCGGGTGATTCATGATTCAGGCGGGCACAATCCTGCAACCGAAAATGGAAACCAGGGCGCTGGATTTGTGGTACGGTAAATTCCAGGCTCTGATCGGGGTGTCCCTGGCGATACCGCCTGCCGCGATCACCGCCATCATCGGCCCTTCAGGTTGCGGCAAATCAACTCTGGTGCGCGTGTTCAATCGCATGAACGACGGCATTCGCGGAATCCGGATTTCCGGGGACACCCTGCTCGACGGTCAGTCTGTTTATGCAAACGGAGTCGATCTAAGGCAGCTCAGGAAGCGCGTGGGGATGGTTTTCCAGCGGCCCAATCCCTTTCCGCTGACGGTCTTCGAAAACGTCGCCTACGGCCCGAAAATTCACGGCTTGTCGGCAGGCGACCTGGAAGAAAGAGTGGAGAGAGCCCTGCGTCAGACGGGATTGTGGGGTGTTCTCAAGGATCGGCTGAATGCTTCCGCCCTTTCGCTGGCGCCGGAGCAACAGCAGCGGATCTGTATTTCGCGCCTGCTCGCGGTCGAACCGGAAGTGCTGCTTATGGATGAACCGACTTCAGCCCTGGATCCGATTGCGACCGCGCGGATCGAAGAATTGCTGATCGAGCTCAAGAAACGCTATACCATTGTGATCGTCACCCACAACATGCAACAGGCGGCTCGCATATCCGACTACACCGCCTTCATGTTGCTCGGCGAGCTTGTCGAGGTCGGGGAGACCCAGACCATTTTCACTCTGCAAGCCGACCCGAGGACAGAGCAATATATCTCAGGGAGGTTCGGATAAATGCAGCGTCACTTCGATGATCAGATCCAGGAGCTTCTGTCAAAACTCGTGCTCATGGGACGAGTAGCAGAATCCATGATTCAGACGGCACTGCGAGTCCTGATTGAACGCAACGAAGCACTGTTTGAGCAAATCTCACGCAAAGAAGAAGAAGTAAACGAGCTTCAAATGGAAATAGACGATCGCGCGGTCAAGCTGACCGCTCTGCAGCAGCCCGTCGGCAGCGATGTCCGGTTTCTGTTCATGGCATCCCGCATTGCCTCCGAATTGGAGCGCATCGGCGATCAGGCTGTCAACATTTGCCAGAACGCACATCATGTGCTCAAGGCGCCGCCACTGAAGCCGCTGGTCGACCTGCCGCGCATGGGCGAGATTACCGAACTCATGGTGCGCAACAGCATTGAAGCCCTCGTAGCCAGAGACTGCAATCTGGCTGACAAGGTCTTGAACGACGAAAAAGAGGTGGACGCATTTCGGAATCAGATCTTCCGGGTGCTGTTGACTTACATGATGGCGGACCCTGGAACGATTGAGCGGGCCCTGGCTTTAATCCTGATCGCGCGCAACCTCGAGCGCGTGGGGGATCATGCGACGAACATTGCCGAAGAGGTCATCTATATGGTCGAAGGGCGCGAAGTCCGGCACCGACGCGAGAACAAGGCCCGAAAGGATCGTTAAATGCAGGCAGGAATCATGAAATGCTTGGCGCGGCCGAGCCGCAACCAAAACTAAAGTTCACCGCAGAGCTCTTGCGACGGCTGCGTCGTTCATTGAAAAAAGAAACTTGTTATCCGCGCCGACAGGTGAACATATTGCGAACGTATGGTGAACACCAGGTGAATTTCCGGCCCTCCATGGGGAAGTTTCCGGAGAGCCGCGGAGAAAAGGAGCCTCGAAAAGGCGGCAAACAATAGTCCCATAGAAGGCCGAGGTTTATCAGACGAACCGAAATGAGCACCAAAGGTGCGGCACAAGCCGTCTGTGCCGGTCCTTCGGACCTCAATTATTTGTCTCACTCAACCCCGCCCTCACGGGCGGTCTCACTGACGGCGCTTCGCGCCTCCCGGTTCTGCGTTTCGGTGGCGAAAATCCTTTCCTTCGCGCAATGGATTTGCGAAAAATTAGTACGAAACATCCGAAGATGCTTCCGTGTATTTTGCAGGACCTTTTGAGATAAGGCATGCCGAAGAAAACGGTATTGGCCATTGATGACGAGAAAGATCTGATCGAGCTGGTACGCTACAACCTCGAAAAGGAGGGCTTCCTGGTGCGGGGTGCGCCCGACGGGGAGACCGGCCTGGCGATGGCGCTGCAAGAAAGACCGGACATCGTGCTGGTAGACCTGATGCTGCCGGGAATGGATGGCCTGGAAGTTTGCCGCAGTCTGAGAGCCGATAGCAGGACTGCAGCCATTCCGCTTATCATACTTACCGCAAAGTCAGGCGAATCCGATCGCGTTATCGGCCTGGAATTGGGCGCGGACGATTATGTGACCAAGCCGTTCAGCGCGCGTGAGCTGACGGCGCGAGTGCGAGCACTGCTGCGTCGCACTGAGGCCCACCACGAACCGCGCGCGCTGCTGCGGTGGGGCGATCTGCTTATCGACTTAGAGCGGCGCGAGGTGACCTGCGGAGACCGGGCGATCGAACTTACGGCTACCGAGTTCCGCCTGCTTCATTTTCTGGCTTCTCATCCGGGGCGAGTGTACTCGCGCGGAGAAATGATCGACAACGTCCTGGGACGGGATGCCGAGGTGCTCGATCGCACCGTGGACGTCCACATTTTGGCGTTGAGAAAGAAGCTGGGCAAACACGGCGCGTTGGTTGAAACCGTACGTGGTTTCGGCTACCGGTTTCAGCAAGAGGATTCGAAATAATCGTCTTCCAAGCATATCCCGGGAAGCTGTTTACGAACGCGAATTACGAGAGAAATCAGTGAAAAGGCGGCTGTTCTGGAAATTCGGATCGCTGCAACTGGTTCTTTTCCTGCTGGTGCTCCTGGTGGTGGACACCTATGTTGTCCGCTCGCTCCGCGAGGAATACATCGAGGCTGCGCTTGGGCAGTTACAGTCCCTCTCTCACCTTACGGAAAGCCGGCCGCCCGAAGGCCTGGATGAGACTTCACTCAAGCAGTGGACCGCATGGATGGCCCTAACCGGGACTCGCATCACCGTGATCGCGCCGGATGGGAAAGTGCTGGCGGATTCCCAAGAAGACCATGCCAGGATGGACAACCATATCGGCAGGCAGGAGGTACGGGATGCTCTCGAGAAGGGCTCCGGCCGGGCGGTTCGTTACAGCGCCACAATCGGTCACGATCTCGTTTACCTGGCAGTCCGCCAGCACACCAGAGACGGAAGTACCATCATTATCAGATACGCCGTGCCGCTGGAGCGTCTCGCCGAGGCTCTCACCGGATTTCGGCGTGGCCTCTGGACTGTATCTTTCATGGTTCTGGCGCTCGCCGGGAGTGCCTCACTCCTCTTCTTTCGGGCTCTCGCCCGGCGCATAGAACGACTGAAGGAATTTTCGCGCGCGGTTGTCGCAGGAAATTTCCGGGGACTCCCCAAGGATCGCAAAGGGGACGAACTGGCCGACCTTTCCAGCACGCTCAGCCAGACCGCCGAGCAACTGGATGCAACGATTCGAACCTTGCGGGAAGAGCGCAACCAGTCGGCTGCTGTTCTGGCCAGCATGTCCGATGGTGTCGTGGTCGTAGGTCCCAATCAGCGGGTGATTTTCTGCAATGCGGCATTCTGCCGGGCAGTGAATATCGAAATCGCGACCTGGGAAGGCCGCCCTGTCGTTGAGGTGATTCCCAATGCCGATCTGCTGAATTTCGTCGAGCAGGTGCGCACAGTGAATGCCCCGATCACCAGCGAGCTTATCGTGGGCTCAGTGCGCACCAGGAGCTTCGCCGTAACGGCTACTCTGATCCGTTCCAATGACACAACCTCCGGATCCGTGATCGTGCTTCACGACATCAGCGAACTGCGCAGGCTGGAACGGGCGCGCCGCGACTTCGCGGCAAATGTTTCCCACGAGTTCAAGACACCTCTGACCGCGATCCAGGGTTTCGCCGATACGCTGCTCAGCGGCGCCCTCGAAGATGCGGAACACAGCCGCAAATTTGTAGAGATCATCCGTGAAAATGCGGTCCGCCTGGGTCGCCTGACCGATGATCTTCTCAAACTGGCCCAGATCGAAGCCGGGAAACTTGAACTGCAGCGTCAACCCGTGGCCGTCAGTTCGGTGACCCAGCCTTGCCTGGAGGTCACGCGCCTTAAAGCGGATCAGAAAAACCTGACTCTTGAAACGGACTATCGCGCCGATTTGCCTTTGGTGAATGGGGATAGCCTGTGTTTACAGCAGGTTCTGCAGAATCTCCTCGATAATGCAGTACGTTACTCTCCGACAGGGGGCCGCATCATTGTAAGGGCTTTCGTTAAGGACTCGGAAATCGTGATCTCGGTTTCGGACAGTGGTGTCGGCATTCCAAAAGCCGAACAGGAGAGGATTTTTGAACGGTTTTATCGTGCCGATGCCGCTCGATCGCGGGAGGATGGAGGAACCGGATTGGGACTCTCCATCGCCAAGCACCTCGTCGAAGCTCACGGGGGCCGGATCCAAGTTCAAAGCGAGGTCGGGATCGGATCTACATTCTCCGTATTCCTCCCTCGTGCGTAATGGGGCCGGGCCTTCGGGTTCGCAAAATAATAAATGAAAGCAAAGTAGATTCCATGCTGACAACATCGGATTATCACCACGTTAATACCGTTTATATCTCACCTTCGTCGATTCTTCTCTGATTCATCATATTCGCATCATCTTTGGCTTGTAGGGTAGCTCCTGAGCTAAGGGCCCGCGCAAAAATAAGTACGCAATTCTGGTCGTTCATCGATCATATCAGCTCCTTTGAATTCGATCTCCAAGCTGACATTGCGATCGCCGTATAACCAAGAATGGCAAGGCCTCTCGCGGACAATTGCTTT
>JAIQGI010000071.1 GCA_020072565.1 Terriglobia bacterium | reverse complement strand
CTAGACTTGGACGTGGACTTGGACCTCGCCCCGGATGTTCTCATGCTCGGCACATTTTCGAGAGCATCCTAACGGCGGAGAGAAGGAGTTCGTCCGCTTCCTGACCTTGCGGCTGGTCGATGAGCGCTAAAGCGCGGCAGGCATCGATGATTGCAGCACATTCCATGGCACTGCCCCGGGCCATGGCATAGAAGCGGCGCTGGTCCGGGCCAGTGCTCTTTCCTGATCCCTCGGCGATATTCAGCGGAATGGAAAGGGATGCACGGCGAAGCTGGTCGGGCATGGCCGCGTATCGTGGCGGCAGACTGTCGGCAATTCCGGCTGCAAGTGGCAAGAAGCGGACTGCGGCTTGATAAACATCGAGTTTGCGAAAGTTCACGCCCCACAAGATAGTCGAAGTCCAGGTCCAAGTCGAGGTCCAAGTCCACGCAGAGGCGGGTAGTTAAGTTAACGCCTATGGGGCGCGGCAAGCGGAGTGCGCGCAAAATCCACCCCGGCACCGCCATTCCGGTGTAAAATCACCAGCTGTGGCCGGCGGGGAATCTTGGCGCCGGCAGGGCAAGTTGACCGGATACCCCAACGCGGAGGTCGGCCGGCCGTTGCAGCCCGCCTCCGACCTGAAACTCATGTTGTCAGGTCCCCCGGCGCTAATGCAGACTGGTATATCTTTGTAAATACCCTTAGCTGGTGGCCCAGGGGAAAGAACGCTGTTCATGGAGAAGGCTTATGAAGCTTACAGCAAAGAAAATCCCGGATGAATTCATCCGAGCGATCCCCAGAGGATTTCGGTTAGTTACGAAGCAGGCGCATGATTTTCTTCTGGTCGAGTCTCTGTTCTGTCCCAAAGGCCATAACCTGATTGTCGACAGTGTCCGGATTCACGATGAGGCATCGATTAAACTGAAGGTCATCGTCAATAATGAACCGGGTCTCCTCTTTGTCGACGCCTTCTGGGGCAGTCATTCGAAACTGTTCAGTTTCATTCCAAAGATCCCCGGTAAGGAACCGGTTTTCGCCGAAGCCTATTGCCCTTACTGTGACGCGGTGATGACCGAGCGCTATGCGTGCATTCAGAAAGGTTGCGGATCAGAGAAGAGCGTGCTGCTCATGCTCCCGGGCGGCAAAAACAAGATTCATGTGTGCGCCAGATTGGGATGTCCCGGCCACGTGCTTGACATCATCGATATGCCCCAGAAGGTGGTTCGCTCGGTGAGTGTCATCAACTACTTCGGTGCCGGCACCAACGATTTGTTCGGAGGCATTTAGCCAGGATAATTCATGAATATGCGACCAAAATGCAGTTTCGGACGTGGAAAAACGCTGACAGACGCAGGCCGTTCGGTTTTGGTCGGCGTGCAGGAGCTTTTGCCGTCCTGCGGCGCGGCAAAAGCTCCTGCCTGCGTTCATCTGCGTCCAATTTTGTTGCTTTTCACAGGCGTGTGGTTCTGCTTCATGAGTAGTTCAGGTTAGTGATCTGAATTCGGGAACAATTGCCGCCATCACCCGGTTCCGGGCAAATGCCACCCTATCGGAGATTTGAGCGTCTATGTCACGGCGTTTTCTCGTGAAAAGATCTGTGCGGCTCCTATTCTTATTATCGATCACATTTTCCGCTGCTGTTCCGAGCTCGAAAACCGGCACACCCCGAATCTGCGTCATTGCCGTCCATGATTCCGGCCTCTTCACCATGTGTCCTTCGGGAGCTCTCATAAAAGACTGGAGATATCCGGGCCGCACCCAGAGTATGGAGATTATTCGGAATGCCGACGGTCCGCGCCTGGCAGTCCCACAACATCTCATTCAGTTGGATCGCCCTGTCCTGGACCGCTCGCGCGGCGGTTGGTGGAACATAATCGGAACCACCCCGGGATCATGCCCTTCCGGGAAAATAGATCTGGACCTGAAAACAGGAATCGAGAAGGAATTTTCGAACCGGAACGATTACCTGCTTGTGGATTCAGCAGAGCACGCCGACCTGGTTTTCCTGGCTGAGGGGATCTATGCAGACCGGTTTTCTGGTTTCGTGGGCGCCCAGCCTGGCCGCTACAGGTCCTCCGGGAGTCCCATGCTGGCGTTGGTCATGGCGATCGTAATCCCTGCCGGCGTTTACACTCGAGCTCCTGCCGACAGCGAATTGCTGCTCGAAGCCAGACTATGGGAAGGATCCGAAGCATGGAAGTCAGACCCGCCGGGAATCGACCGGCAGCCGGCTTCGGAACCGGCCTCCCTCGAACAACTGGTCGGGCAATTCATCGACCGGAAAGACCGGGAACCAGCCTTTCCGCCACTGTGCGCCCCTCGTATTCTGGTGTCGGCAGTCGACGGTCAAGGAATGCCGCGACCGAAGCCCAGCCTGAATAACCGAGAGGAGGGAACGTCCATCTCACCCCAAAACTTCTCGGGCGCCACGAAGTCGGATAATGTCATCAGAGTCAGTGTTTCGCTGGTCACCGTGCCGACGATCGTAAGCGATGCGGCCGGCGGTCACGTTCCGGATTTGTCCATGAAGGACTTCCACGTATTCGAAAACGGGATCGAACAGAAGATCGATCGCGTCATCCCTGAGATCACGCAGTTCAATGTGGTCCTGATGCTGGACACGTCAGGCAGCACGATTTTCAAGCACACTGAGATTCAGAACGCGGCTCTGGCATTTGTGGAAGCGCTGCGCCCGGAGGACCGCGTCATGGTTGTCTCGTTTGATTCCTATATCTACCTCGACTCTGTTTTTACGGGCGATCGCGCGGCACTGCGGCGCGCGATCCTGCGCACGGACACGGGCGCAGGGACCAGGCTGTACGACGCGCTGGACCTCGTCCTGACGGAATGCCTCAGCCGGATCCAGGGCCGAAAAGCGATCGTGCTGTTCACGGACGGGATCGACAGTCAGAGCTGGCTTGCCCGTTTTGGCAATTATCAGAGGCAGGTGGAAGAATCGGATGCGCTCGTCTACGCAGTCCAATACGATGCAACGGCGGGCTCATTCGCCTCGCAATATCTGAAGAGGCTCAGTGAAAACAGCGGAGGCAGGCTCTTCATCGCCTCATCCACTACCAACCTCGCGGAAGCCTTTGCAGGAATTGCCGACGAATTGCAGCATCAATACACAATCTGTTACTACCCTGCCGGCGAGAGCCTCGATTCCGCATTTCGACAAATCCGCGTAACTGTCGATAGGCCCGGCACAAAAATTCGTGCCCGAACGGGATATCGTATTGCCGCCCCGGACGGCCGGACAGGACGGAATGTCGGGATCGGAGCCAGGCAAAGCAAGTAGCTGCGCCCGATGACGAGCCGGCAATCATCCAGGATGCCTCATCCGAGGGAAGCGGGGTGAGTAGATGAGAAGGAGTGCTTATGGCGACTCGTAATCTTCTGTGCCATGGAATCACGGCCGCCGCGATTCTGATCGCGTCGCTGGCGGCCGCAGCCGGATCAGCTCAAGAGAGGGGAACGCAGCCGCGCGCACAATCGGGGGCGGCCACGCCGGCACCGGGGCGTGGGGCAGCGCAGCAAGCCCCTATGGTGGTTTCGCCCGAAGTCCTGCAGGACCGGCGCATTGTATTTCGTATTCTCGCGCCGCAGGGGGAGAATGTGGGGCTCCGTGGCAGCGATATTCCCGGACTTTCCGGGGGCGGGCCCGGCGGCCAGCTGATGACGAAGGGGGGAAACGGGGTTTGGGAGATCACCATCGGACCGATCGAACCGGGCGCGTACCGCTATAACTTCTCGGTGAACGGCGTATCGGTGATTGATCCCCGCAACCCTTCGACCAGCGAATCCAACAACAACACCTGGAGCCTGGTCTACGTGCCGGGTTCAGACTTCATGGACACGATGAACGTGCCGCACGGTGCCGTGGCATCGGTTCATTATTATTCGACTGCGCTCCAGAGGACACGCCGCATGCACATTTACACTCCGCCGGGGTACGAAGCGGGGCGAGGAAAATACCCGGTGTTTTACCTGCTCCACGGTGCCGGCGACTGCGACGATTCCTGGACATCAGTCGGCCGCGCCGGTTTCATTCTGGACAACCTGATCGCGACCAAAAAGGTCAAGCCGATGGTTGTCGTGATGCCCGCCGGGCATACCAGCTCTTCGACGTTCGGGTCCAGATCCCCGGCTGCGCCCCCCGCTCCAGCGGGCGGAAACACTCCGCAGGCCGCGCCGCGCGATGAGTTCCTGGATGATTTCGTGGGCGACATCATGCCGTTCGTAGAGAAGAATTATCGCGTCCTGGCCGACCGCTCGCACCGTGCGATTGCGGGGCTTTCGATGGGCGGGAGCCAGACGCTTAATATCTCGTTCAAGCATCTCGACAAGTTCGCATACATTGGCGTCTTCAGTTCCGGAATCATGGGAGGAGGGCTTGGGGCGGCCCGAGGGGCGACGCCTCCCGCAGCACCCCCTGGCGGTGGATGGGAACAACTGCACCTGGCGGTGCTTGACAATCCCAACCTGAAAAGGGGCCTGAAGGTGATCTGGTTCAGCACAGGAGTGGATGATCGATTGATCACCACCTCCAGGAGCACGGTGGATCTGCTCAAGAAGCATGGTTTCAATCCGATCTTCAAGGAGAGCGCGGGCGCACATACCTGGATCAACTGGCGTAACTACCTGGACGAGTTCGCGCAGCAGCTGTTCCGGTAGGAGAGGCGGCACTCATCTCAGCGTTTCGGGCTGCCCCTGGGATCGATTGGCTGATTCGCGCGCTTCGGATTCCAGTCATTGCCGAGCACAAAGGCAGGGTTGCTGTAATTGGCGATAGTGGCAGTATCGCCGGGATGCGCCAACTGCCGAGAGCCGGCGAGGCGCCGGCTCACGTCGACCGGTTTGCCGTCGGCGGAATGGCTGTTGAATTCCCAAAAATGCACATTGGATGCAGTAGCGGCAGGGGCACCCGGCGCGCCCTGGAACTGCCATGCGACCGGACCGACTGCATTTCCGAGGATACACTCAAGCAGAACCATTTCGCTGTAGGGGAAGCGCACCGGATCGATCCGCGACAGATAGTTGTCCTTGATGCCCGGCAGGCCGTCAAACACGCAGCGCAGGAATACATAGCCGTGATTCGTGCCCGGATTGCGGATTTGCGTGTAGCATGCGCCGGAGCGGAGCGAGCGGCATACGCAGTTTTCAAAAAAGCACGGGCCCGTGCCCCACATGAAGTCCACATCGCCTTCGATGTAGCAGTTGCTGAGGTAAGCCTGACCGTTGATCTGAAGCGTATCCTGGTAGCTGTAGAGATCCACGTCTCTGAGGATCGCGCGGGCGCCGGGAGAGCCGTTGAGGATGATGGCCTCCGCTTGCGACCCGCCCTGCGGCGTGGTGTTGCGGAAGGTTAGATTGGCGATGACGAGATCGTTCACTCGATGGGCCAGGAAGACGCCGCGGCGGTAAATGCTGCCGCCGACACGCGGCTCGGCGCTGGGATTGGGATTGCTGCCTGCGAACGGGTTTCCGCCACCATTGTTGAAATTGGCGTTGTTCGCGTAGGTGACGACGCATTGTTTACGATCCTCGCCGAGCAGCGTAATGGCATGCTTGTCGGTGAAGAAAATGGTTTCGATGTAGGTGCCCCTGCGGATCAAGACCGTGGTCGGTGTGGTGTTACCTTCAGGGACGAAGTCGAGCGCACCCTGTACGGTGCAGAAATCGCCGGTGCCGTCTGCGGCGACAGTCAGCCTGGCGGCACCGGCGGAGGGGGCGGTTGCTTTGGTTGTGAAACGCCACACTGTCGGCCGGTCAATGCCGGCAGAGACATCCGCGCCGCCTCTAAACACGCCCGCGTCGATGGTGATGTAGTAGGTTTTGTTGTATGCAAGGGAGCCATTCTTGAGGTGAATCGAGGCTTCGTTGCCTGAAACGATCACGGGATAGTACTTGAAGTTTTCCAGCCCGCCAATGGCTTGCGTGGCCGTGCGCGAACTGATGTCGATCGAGTCAACCAGCCTGTTCTCATCAGTGTCAAACACCTGGATCTTCCCGCTTTCTCCGAGCGCAGGCGGGGAGGCGAAAGTGATGCGCAGCGGCGTGTCGGGGCAAACGTGGTCGGCGCTGGCCGCCGGAAACAGGTTTTTAACGTTCAGGGAACGCTGCACGCCTGGAGCTGCTTTGGGCGCCGGCGCGGTATTCGCAGGGCTGCCGAGTCCGGCCCAGAGCATCGTCCAAATCAGAATGACGGCGGCTGAGGCCCGGGACCGGGATGCGCAAACCGCAGCGACCGGCCACAGGAGTTTGGATTTCACACCCATGGTTCAGTCCTCTTTCAACTGGCCCAGAGCGAAGGCCAGCAGCAGGAGCTGTTTGGTTCCAATGAAGAGCGGCTTGATCTCGGCCGATTCCTGCAGGGTGTGTTGGTCCTTGCCGAAAGTCCGGCCGACGGCAATGGTCGGGATCCCCATTTCCACTCCGATGTTTCCGTCCGTCGACCCGGATGCGACCGCACTCGCCTTGACGCTTGGATAGTCCTTCTTTAGCAAATAGCTCACGACATCGATGCCGGTCTGCACGATCGGATGATTGCGCCGATCCCTGAGTTGCGACGCGGTTCCCCCGGCAGGATTTTCCGAGAGCACCTCCTTGCGAAATCCCACCTTCTCCTCCCCAGCTGCCTGTTGTGCCAGCTGCGTGACTCTTGCGTCCAAGTCCCCGAGCAGGACAGGGTCAGTCGAGCGCAGATCTACGGTGAAGAAAGATTCCTGAGAAATGGCATTGATCACCTTCCCTCCTCCGATGATGCCGATGTTGATCACGGCGGTCGATTCCGAATCGGGCTCCGGAAGTGAGATTTGAGAAATGGCAAGTATGGCCCGGGCGACGGCGCGATTCGGGTTGGGCTTGCCCCGGCTGGTGTTGGTATGCGCCCCTTCACCGGTGTAGAAGAACTTGATCCAGTGAATTCCCAATGCACCGTAGGAAATGGTCCCCAGGCCACCGTCGACCGCTACCAGCAGGTCGACCTTGCCACGATTTTCGTTGAGAAAAGCACGCATTCCCTTCAGCCCCACTTCTTCCTGCACGGTTGCGACAAAAACCAGGGTGCCCTTGAAGCGCGCCTGCGCATACTTGATGGCCCGAATTGCCTGCAGCATGTCGCTGCAGCTGGCGCTGTTGTCGAAGACTCCGGGAGCCAAAAGCGTGTCTCCCTCGCGGCGGACCTTGAGCGGAGTATCGATCGGATGGACCGTGTCCATGTGGGCTGCGAAGACCACCGTGGGTCCGGCATTGGTCCCCTTCAGCCGCCCCACCACATTGCCGGCCGCGTCGCGGTAGACTTCATCCAGGCCGGCTTTCTTCATCTCCGATTCAATATACAGTGCCCGTTGGAGTTCGTGGCCGGAGGGAGCGGGGATTTCGGTGATCTTGATCCATTCCTCGACTTGCTTGTTCTGATTTTGATCGATGTACAGGAACGCTTGCTGTGTCTCCCGTCTCTGGACCAGGGCCTCAGAAAACCACGACTGCTGAGCCATGGCTGGGAAGAGGTTTGCCAGAAACAAAAGGGAAATCAGGGTCAATGCCTGCCGACGCATGAGTGCCTCCTGTCAAAGCTTTGTCCTGCCGACAACCTTATCATGCCGCCGGTTGATAGGCATAACACAAGCATGTCCAGCCGGATTTGCGGACCGAATCCCGTGAGGGCAGTAAGGGCGGCCGTGCTACAGGTACCTGTTTTGCCCGCGCCGATGGGAATGGGGAACAAGGGCGTATAATGGGCCGACGGCCATTCCCGGGAGTTTACCATGAGGGCGAGACTGCGCTGGGGCATCCTCGGCACGGGCAACATCGCACGGCAGTTTGCGCTGGCAATGGCGCATTCTCGGCGCGGCGAGCTGGCGGCAGTGGGCTCGCGGGCGTCATCCTCGGCGAGCGCCTTTGCCGTGGCGAACCATGTGCCCCGGGCCTGTGGCTCGTACGAGGCCGTGCTGGCCGATCTCGGCATCGATGCCGTCTACATTCCGCTGCCCAACTCGATGCACCACGAGTGGACCATCAGGGCCTTGCGGGCAGGCAAACACGTGCTGTGCGAGAAGCCTATCGCCGCAAATCGCGAGGAGGCCGCGGAGATGTTTGACGTGGCGCGAAGGACCGGGCGGGTGCTGATCGAAGCCTTCATGTACCGGGCACACCCGTTGACCGCTGCGTGGCTCCAGCAGGTGCGAGGCGGCACGATCGGCCGGCCGCTCCTGGTCCGTTCGAGCTTTTGTTTCTGTGCCCGCCACCGGGAGGGAAACATCCGCTTCGACCCCGCCATGGCGGGGGGTGCGTTGATGGACGTGGGCTGCTACTGCATCAATCTCTCGCGCTTGATCGCCGGCGCCGAGCCGGTGTCTGTAACGGCGAGCGCGAAACTGTCCCAGGCGGGGATCGACGAGATAACGGCGGGTGCCCTCCGTTTCGCCGACGGGATGGTTGCCACCTTCACCTGCGGATTGACGGTGCACGCGGACAACGCCGCATCGATCTGCGGCTCCCTTGGTTACATCGAGGTGCCGATTCCGTGGAAGCCGCCGCTCAAGGAAGCGGTTTTCGTGCGGTCGAGTTCCGTGCCTGCCATGATGGATGTGGGGAACAAACTGGAATCCGCCCCGGTGCCGGGATCCAGTCCCCAGCAGGTGATCACGGTGGATTCTTCCGGGCCACCGCTCGCGCTGGAGGCCGACAACCTGGCTGCAGTCGTCTTTGAAGGGGCAGCGGCCGTAGTGTCCGAAGCCGACTCGCTGGGCAATATGGCCGTGCTCGACAAACTGCGCCGCTGCGCCGGTCTGGAATATTAGGCTTGGGAGGTGTACATAATGATCACCAGGCCAAGGGCGGCCACGAGCAGAATCAGCGCACCGATAATCACCCAGTACTGGATCCGGTAATTCTTAAGCAGAAATGCAAGTGCATCCATCAGGTTTTTGATGTCGTTCCCCTGGGTCTGCACGATGAGGCGGAAGGAGTTTGCCGCCTTGATGGTAAAAATCCCCAAAGCGAGATAGAGCGCTCCCGCGATTGAATGCGCGCAAATGCTGCCTATGCCATACCATCCAGGCAACGCAGTCCGCGTGAAGGGGAACAGACCGGCAGCGAAATAGATCGCTGCTATGACAACAAGAACTATGCCGATGAACTTCATCTTTTTTGAAAGGTTCTGAATCACTTCATTTTGTTCTGCTGAAAACTCATAGGTTGCACTTTCCATAAAGCGCCTCCTCATGATTGCCCTAAAAAGCCGCCGCAAGTGCACAAAGGCAGATCGGTTGCGGCTAAGGCATCCCGGACTCCCAGTTCCAAATCATCCCAGGACGGACTCTATACGGGAAATAGAAAGCGGGTCGTCTTTGCCTGATTCTAGAAGCATAGCATCGCTTCGGCCGGAAATCACTCAAAACTGGAACCACGAAACGAATGGAAAACACGATTCAGGTTTCCTGCCTTTCGTCCGCTTCGTGGGTCCTGCGCTTGATTAGCCTCTTGTTCCACACCACCAACTAACTGAATAGGGGTGGGGGACATATTCCGATCAATCCCTTGTACTATCAGAATTGGTTCCGTGTGCGCATCCACGGCCGTTGCCATGCTGGTTTTTGCGTGCGGGCAAAATCAAAACGAGACAGCTGAGCCGGCGCCGGCCGAAGTGCCGCTCGGCTCTCACACATATAAGATCACTGCATCCGTGCCGGCGGCGCAACATGCGTTCGATCGCGGCCTGACGCTTAAGAACAATCGAAACCCGGCTTTTACGCAATGTATGTGGCGCACAATCAACACTTCTTTGCCTACGCTGCCATGATGCAGGGACGCAGCGCGGACGCACTGAAGGCTGCGCGCGATGATCGCCGATATACCGGAGGAGTTTCTCACCGGGTATGCCGCCTGGATGCAGCCGGTGGGCCACACGCTGGGAGCGGTGCTAATGTTCGCAGGCTGTCTCCGAGCCCTGTTGTGCAAATTCGGATACCCTCGTTGAGGCACGGGTGTAATATCCCCAGTGGCGGGGTCTAAGCCGATACCAGAACGACCCGCAGAGTTGACATCACGACAACCTGGAAGCCGGGGGGCGGCAGAGGCAAGCTTCGATCCAAGATTGTGTTTGGTTCGGACTCACCGCTTTGCTCCGGCCTCATCCCACGTGGAGGTCATCATGTCGAGGGCAATGAAATGCGTGCTGGGCATGGCACTTGTCTCGGTCACGGCGCTTCTGGTGATGGGCTTCGCACAGCAGGCCGCAGGTCCGAGAGCCGAGGTATATCGCCAGCTTCATTGGCGATTCATCGGACCCGAAGGTAACCGGTTCAGTGCCGTCGCCGGCGTACCGGGCGATCCCAATGTCTACTACGCCGGCGCGGCCTCGGGCGGCATCTACAAGACCCTCGACGGAGGCGTTCACTGGCGGCCCATCTTCGACGACCAGCCGGTTTCGTCGATCGGCGCCCTTGCGGTGACGAAATCCGACCCCAACGTCGTGTGGGCCGGCACCGGCGAAGCCTCCATCCGCAGCCACATTTCCGTCGGCCAGGGTATCTATAAATCGATGGATGCCGGCAATACGTGGGCGTTGATGGGCCTCGAGCAGACCGGGCGCATCCCCCGCATCGTCATCGATCCCCAGAATCCGAACGTGGTCATGGCGTGTGCGCAGGGCCATGGCTATGGACCGCAACCGGATCGTGGCGTGTTCCGCACGACCGACGGCGGTCAGACCTGGACCAAGGTGCTCTTCGTCGACCCGAACACGGGCTGTTCCGATATCGCCATGGATCCGAAGAACCCACGCCTGCTCTTTGCGGGCATGTGGCAGCACGAAATTCACACCTGGGGCCGCGAGAGCGGCGGGCCGGGTGGCGGCCTGTTCGCGTCCCGAGACGGCGGGGTGACGTGGAAGAAACTCACCGGCCACGGGTTGCCTGCCAGGCCGGTGGGCAAGGTGGTTGTTGCCATCGCCGCCTCGAATCCGGACCGCGTCTACGCCCTCATCGAGACCGGTGACGGCGTGCCGTGGAAGGGGCAGCCGACCGACAGCGGCCAGGTGTTTCGCAGCGACGATGGCGGCGCGAACTGGAGAGTGGTGAGCTACGACCACACGGCCATGGGCCGCGCGCACTATTACTCGCGTATAGCCGTCGCTCCTGACAACGAGAACGAGACCTACTACTTGACGGCGTCCTACGCCAGGTCGATCGATGGTGGCCAGACGCTCACGGTTTTGTCTGGCAGCGAGGTGCCGGGCGGCGACCATCACGACATCTGGATCGATCCGACCAACGCGAACCGCATGATCGTCGGCCACGATCAGGGCTTGTCGATCTCGATCAATCGCGGGCGCGCGTGGTTTAAGCAGCGGCTGACCAATGCGCAGATGTATCACGTCACGACCGACAACGAGATTCCCTACAACGTCCTGGGCAACAAACAGGACGAGCCGTCGTATCGCGGGCCGAGCAACAGCCGCGTGGGGGCGGGCATTCCGCGCGCCATGTGGCACTCCGTGGGCGGCGGCGAGAGCGGCTGGGCGACGCCCGATCCCACCGACTCGAATGTCATCTGGTCGACCGCGTCCGGCTCGGGCATGGTCGGCGGCATCGTCGTGCGCTTCGAGGAGAACCGGCGCATGTTCCGCAACGTCGAGGTCTGGCCCGACCAGTCGAACGGGCCGGCCGAGGGTGTCAAGTACCGTTTCGTGTGGGACGCGCCATTCCAGATCTCGCCGCATGACCATAACACGCTCTACGTCGGCAGCCAGTACGTCCACCGCACGACTGACGGCGGCCAGACCTGGCAGATCATCAGTCCTGATCTCACGCTCAACGACCGGAGCCGGATGGGAAGCTCGGGCGGCCTGACGCCCGACAACATCGGCGTCGAGTACGCCGGCGTCGTCTATGCGATTGCCGAGTCGGCGAAGGAACGCGGGCTCATCTGGATCGGCACCAACGATGGCCTCGTGCAGCTGACGCGCGACGCGGGGAAGACCTGGACGAACATCACCAAAAACCTGCCGAATCTGCCGCCGTGGGGCTCGATCCGCTGCATCGCGCCGTCCCGCTACGACGCGGCCACGGCGTATCTCACCGTCGACTTCCACCAGATGAACAACCGCGATCCGTTCGTCTATAAGACGACCGACTACGGCCAGACCTTCAAGGCCATCACAAACGGCATTCCGAAGAGCATGCTCAGCTACGCGCACTGGATCTACGAGGATGCCGTGCGACGCGGGCTGCTCTACCTGGGTACGGAGAACGCGATCTACGTGTCGTTTGACGACGGCGAAAACTGGCAGCCGCTGCAGAACGACCTGCCGCATGCCCCGGTGTACGGCATTACGGTACAGGAGCATTTCAACGATCTGGTGATCGCGACCTATGGGCGCGGCTTCTGGATTCTGGACGATGTCACGCCGCTGCAACAGCTCACCGGGCAGGTGCTCGCCTCGGACGTCCATTTGTTCGTGCCGCGGCCGGCATACCGGTTCCGGAACATAACGGCGCCCTCGACGCCGTACGACGATCCCACCATCGGCGAGAACCCGCGCTACGGCGCGTCGATCAACTACTATTTGAAAGGTCCGGCGTCGGAGGGCGTCACGGTCACGATCGCGAATCAGAAAGGCGAGGTCGTCCGCCAGCTGACCGGCACAAACACAGCGGGGCTCAATCGCATTTACTGGGATCTGCGCTACGAGCCCACCAAGGGAATCCGTCTTCGTACCAGCCCGATGTACGCACCACAGGTGCGTGTCGGCCCGGACGGGTGGCGGCCGGCGCCCGGCGCAGGCGCGCTCAGCATCCTCGCGCCTCCGGGCGCCTACACCGTGAAGCTCTCGGCCGGCGGGCGCGAGCTGACACAGCCGCTCACGGTGCGCAAGGACCCGAACTCGGGCGGCACCGAGGCAGACATCGAGGCGCAGATGCGCATGCTCTTCGACCTGCGCAACGACCTCAACAATGCGGCAGATGCGGTCAACAAGCTGGAGATCGTGCGCAGCCAGATCGACGGCCTTGCCAAGCTCATGAACGATGCGGCGATCAAGAAGGCGGGTGACGACCTGAACCAGAAGCTCGTCGACCTCGAGATGAATTTGATCGACCTACGCCTCACGGGGGGCCAGGACGGCGTCCGCTACGGGTCCAAGCTTGTTTCGAAGATCAACTACCTGGCCAACGGCCTCGCGAGCGCCGATTTCAAGCCGACCAGCCAGCAGATTGATGTGCAAAAGGTGCTGGAAGACCAGTTGCGCAACACCTTGAGCGAACTCGATGGCCTCATCAACAGGGATCTGTCCGGCTTCAACGAAATGTTGCGCAAAAAGAACATTCCGAACATCATCGCGAAGACGCCGTAGTATGCTGTTGAACCAGGAGCACCTGAGTGCTCGACAGCCCGTATCCGGCAAGCACGATCAGCGCGCAGCGCTGGCCCTACAGGGCGGCGAAAGCTCCTGCACGCCGACAAAAGCCGAATCATCGGCATCCGTCGGAGTTCCTCTGCGTCCAGAGGTGCTTTCTCATCATTCATTCGTTGAATCCGGTTGCCCGAGGTCTGCAAAACAGGGTAAAAACAAGGAACTTCTCCGGCAGTTGAGCCGTCTCTCCTTACGGGGAGACGGCTGCGGCCCTACCCAACGGCCCGTGCCGGTTACGGAGGCTTCATGCAAAACCTGCTGCAGGATCTTCGTTACGGCGTCCGACTGCTGGTCAGGAATCCGTTGTTTACCATCGTGGCGGTCCTGTCGCTCGCGCTCGGCATCAGTGCCAACACGACCATTTTCTCCGTCTTCAACGCCATCTTTCTCTACACTCTGCCGGTGCAGGAGCCCGATAGACTGGTGTCGGTTTTTACCACCGATGCCCGGAATGCGGGGCAGTTCACCAATTTCATGCAGCTCTCCTACCCGAACTATGAGGACTACCGGGATCAAAACCGGATCTTTTCGGGATTGGTCGCTCAGATTTTCCCTGCCATGAGTCTAAGTGGCGGCGGTGAGCCGGAGCGTGTCGTAGGCGCGGTCGTGACCGGCAACTACTTCGATGTGCTGGGTGTCAAGGCCGCTGTGGGGAGGACGTTCCTGCCGGATGAGGACGCCGTCGAGGGCAAGTTCCCCGTGGTCGTTCTGGGCTACCCTTTGTGGCAGCGCCGCTTCGGCGGCGACCGCGCCCTCATCGGCAAGGTGATTGTCCTCAACCGGCAGAACTTCACCGTGATCGGCGTGGCACCGGAGGGCTTCCGCGGCACCTTCGCCATCGGGGGCCCGGACTTGTACGTGCCGATGGCGATGCACGAGCTGGTTCTGGCGGATTTTGCCCTGCAGCAGTTCCATCAGCGCCGCGGCCTGCTGTTCAACGTTTTCGGGCGGCTGAAGCCGGGAGTCCCGCTGGCACAGGCGCGGGCGGCGATGGAAACCATCGCCCGGCAGCTCGAGCAGGCGTATCCCAAGGAGAACGAGGCACGCAGTGTCGCACTGATGCCGCTGCCGCAAGCGCTGATCGATCCTAACCTGCGGGGGCAGGCGCTGCTCGCGAGCGGCATGATGATGGGAGCCGTGGGCCTGGTTCTGCTGATTGCATGTGCCAACGTGGCCAATCTGCTCCTGGCCAGATCCTCGGTGCGGCAGCGTGAGATCGCCGTCCGGCTTTCCCTGGGCGCCGGGAGGACACGTCTGGTGCGGCAGCTGCTGACCGAAAGCTTCGTTATGGCTTCCCTGGCCGGGCTGCTGGGCCTGCTGCTGGCAGTCTGGGGCCGCGACCTGCTGTGGATGATGCGGCCGCCGTTGTTGGACAACAATGCCCTGCAGATCGGGCTCGACAGCCGGGTGCTGATCTTCACGGTCGCCGTGACCCTTCTGACCGGCCTGCTGTTCGGCCTCATGCCCGCCCTGCACGCCACCCGGGTCGATCTGAGCTGGGCATTGAAAGACCGAACCGGTCAGCCCAGGAAGAAAGGCGGCTGGTTCAACCTGCGCAAGGCGCTGGTGGTGGTACAGGTTGCCCTTTCATTGATCGCACTGGCAGGAGCGGGCCTCTTCCTGCGCAGCCTGCAGAACGCCCAGCAAATCCATCCCGGCTTCGAGAGCAGGAATCTGTTCATGATCTCGTTTGACCTCGCCGGGCAAAAATATGACGAGGCCCGCGGCCGGGAATACTTTCAGCAGCTGATCGAACGCGTGACCGCGGTACCGCAGGTGAAGGCCGCAGCCGTCGCCTCCGCGCCTCTGTTCGGCGGAGACGTCATGCGCACCGTGTTTGCAGAGGGGCAGAATGTGAACGACCGGCGCAACGGGCGCCTGACGGCCTTGCTGCGCGTCGGGCCGAGCTACTTCGACGCAATCCACATGCCGATCATGCGCGGCCGTGCCTTCAACGAGCGCGATCGTGCGAACACGCCCATGGTGGCCGTCGTCAACGAAACCATGGCCAGGCGATTGTGGCCGAACGAGGACGCCCTGGGTAAACGTTTCCGATGCTTCGGCGAAACCTGGGTGATCGAGGTCGTGGGAATCGCGCGTGATGCCAAGTACTTCACACTCGGGGAAGAACCGATGTCGTTCATGTATTTCCCGCTGCTCCAGCATTACACGCCCGCAGCGACGCTGCACGTCCGCACGGAGGGCGACCCGTCCAAGGTGATCGGCGTGGTGCGCGGCCAGATGCAGGCGCTCGACCGGTCCATGCCCCTGGTCAACGTGAACACCATCGGACAGGTCATGCAGGCCGTGCTTTGGCCCGCGCGCATGGGTGCCACGCTCCTTGCCGTTTTCGGCTTCCTGGCGCTCCTGCTCGCCGCCATCGGCCTGCACGGGGTGATGTCCTACTCGGTATCCCAGAGAACGCAGGAAATCGGCATTCGCATGGCAATGGGAGCCCAATCCAAGGATGTACTGAAGCTGGTCCTGGGGCAGGCCGGTCTGATTGTCCTGGCCGGCGGCATGCTGGGGCTGACGGGAGCTTACATGGCTGCCCGGGTGTTGTCCAGCCTGCTGTACGGTGTCGGGAGCGGTGATCTGCCGGCGCTCGCCGGAACCACGCTGATCCTGGTAGCGGTGGCGATGCTGGCGAGCTACCTCCCTGCGCGCCGCGCCTCGCGGATCGACCCGGTCGTCACTCTGCGCAACGAATAATCCCCGGATTCACCTGAGGGCGTGCCTGTCCGTTTTTAAATACAGCTGTCTTTTTGTGCTGACACGAAAATGGACGTGGGTCTATAAGGGACACATCTGTGTTTTCGTTTCGTCGGGAGCGGCTGGGTATGACCCATCCGAGTCTTAAAAAGCTGGGCGTTGTCCCGAGAGAGGAGCGGGGCCGCAACCCCGCTCCTCTTGATTCGTCACTTGATAATATAGTCGGGCCAGCAGGATCCTGGTTGCAGCCGATCGTCCCCGCTGAAGCCGCCTCGCCCACCGGCCGGCGCTCCGCTGGGAGCCGACGGCGGCGCGAACTTCGGGTCGAGCGCCTTGGCAATCTGGTCTTTGAGGTCTCCCAGGTGCAAGCGCGTCTCACGGTCGGCGCTGCGGCTCACGGCGGTGCTTATCGCCTGGCTGAGGGTCTTCAGCTCGCCGCGCAGCAAGGGCCGCACTTCATCCGTGGCGACGGCGGGTCCGCCAGCGGCAGCACCCAGAACGGGTGTAGTCGTGGCCTGGTTGATGCGGCTGTCGATCAATTCGACATAGCCACGCTGTAGATTGCGGCGGAACGTGTCGATCTTCACCGGCCCCGTCCCATCCAGTTCCTTCCAGACACCCTTGCGCAGATCGGCAAGGAAATCGCCCGGCGCGTAGGCATTCTTCATGTCGACCGCCTGATATTCCACCAGCCGCCCGATCCGCGTCGGGTTCAGCAGTGTGTTCAGCAGCTGCCTCTGCGCCCTCCCGATGCGGTTGATCGCGCCGGCAGGCTCGATGCGGCGCAGGATATCCTGGCGGATGAAGTACATCGGCGTGGCGAAGGCATTGTCGTTGAGGAACTTGACGGCGATTGCCTGGCGTTCGCGAGGGATGGGGGTGAAGCGCACGCCCTCCTGCCCGATGTTTTTCTGCACGCCGTCGACTCCGCCCACGATGTTGGCGACGTGGCCCATCTCCAGGCTCCACTGGCTCAGCACGCGGCCGTAGAACTCGGCCAGATCGTCGTAGGATTCGCCTTTTTCGGTAGTGGTCGCTGACACAAGGTATTCCATGACGCGCTGGAGGTTCTTGATTCCCAGCGACGTCGCCTTCACGGCGTCCGCGTCGCCCACCGCTTCGCTCTCCTCACCGGGCTCGGCGCCGGCAGCATCTGCCGTGTTGAAGCGGAGCCACGGTGTCTTTTCCTGTTCGAGCGCCCACTGGTTCAGAGTCGCTTTTTCATCGTCCGGAGTTTTTGCGCTCGGAATCGGTTTGTAGCCCCACATCGTGGCCCAGATGTCATAGGGGCCGATGCCGGGAATCAAATCATTCACATCGATTCCATCCTCGGGCTGGGCGACATAATTGAAGCGGGAATAGTCCATGATCGAGGGGCAGTGCCCCATTTTATGGACCCATTCGCGGTCGCGGATCTTTTCGATCGGATACAAGGAACTGGCTTTGAAATTGTGCTGGAAGCCGAGCGTGTGGCCGATTTCGTGCGCCACCACGTACTCGATCAGCCGTCCCATGAGCTCATCGGGCAGAGGCAGCTTTTGCGCGCGCTTATCGAGGGGGCCTGCCTGCACGAAGTACCAGGCGCGCGCAAGATTCAACACGTTATGGTAGACGGAAATGTCGGCCTCGATGATTTCGCCGCTGCGAGGGTCGCTGATGTGCGGCCCCATGGCATTTTCCGTGGTGGAAGGCAGCCACCGGATGACCGAGTAGCGGGCATCCTCCGGATTCCAGTTCGGATCCTGTTCCGGGGTCGGGCCGTCCTGGGCTATGATGGCATTCTTGAAACCGGCCGCCTCAAATGCAGGTTGCCAGTCGGTGATCGCCTTCCGTATCCAGGGCCGGTACTTGGCCGGAGTCGCCGGATCGACCCAATAGACAATCGGTTTCACAGGTTCCGAGAGCGCGGCATTCGGGTCCTTCTTTTCGAGCCGGTACCGGGTGATGTAAGTGCGTTGCGGCGCGCGCTGTTCGTCGCGGCCATAATCGGTCTGGCGCACCGAGAAGTAGCCGACGCGATCGTCGAACACGCGCGGCATCATCGGTTTTTCCGGCAGCTTGACCATGCTGTGGTGCACCACCACGGTTGCGCTGTTCCCGCGCATCCGCCCGCCTCCCAGACCCGCCGGCGGCGTCGAGGCGCCCGCGCCGGCGCCACCCGCGCCGGCAGTGTACGTGTGCGTCGTGTCTACCTCGATGTTCATCGGATAGGTCGCGATGCGCTCGATGTAGGAACGCGACGCATCGAAGGCATTCGCGCCCACCGCCTGCCTCGCGCTGAACTCGGGGACGTCGGTGGCGAAAAGGGGCGTCACGTTGATGACCACTGACTCCTCTTTCCCGATGGATTCGACGTTGAACGCGCGCAGGATGGCATCGTTATTGGCGTTCTTCACGGCGAGCGAAATCGGCTCTTGCGGATCGGCGACCACGTTATATTTGACTTCGCGCAGGAACACGCGGTTGTTCATGCGCTGCCAGCGCACGACGCGGCTTCCCAAAGCCGTGCCCCCATATCCAGCGCCGTCGGTGTTGCTCTTGATCTGGCTGACCCACAGAAATTCCTTGTTTAGTTCGCTCTTCGGGATTTCGTAGTACCAGGTATCCCGGATCTGGTGCACGGTGAAGACCCCGGCCTTTGAGATCGCATCCTTCGTGATCACGCGGTCGTAGGGCCTGGGTTCGCTCGGCGCCTGGGCGCCCCGGCCCCCAGCCTGGCCCTCCGGCGGATTCTGAGGATCTTGCGGCGGCGTGGGCACCTGGGCCAGCGCCAGCGCGGTTATCAACGGCACGGCAATAAGAAATCTCATGTCCTCTCCTTTCGAAGCCTGCTAAAGACGCATTACCGCAGCGGCCATCCCCGGGGACCGTCCGGCGAGACGGACCGGTCGCTGCAGACTGTGGTCGAGATGACTCCCGCCCATAATGACACGCGTATCCTTGCACAGCGCCCGGACCCGCTTGCCTTGCGGTGTTGTCCCACAATTCGGGGCTGGGCAATGAATCAATCTGTGTGGCCCCGGTTGGCCACCTATCTGTCAGTGGTTGGCCCATGTTACAGCGGCAGGGGTGCGTTTTCATCACTTTTCGCGCGTCATCGGCCCGTGCTTGGGGCGGCTGCTGCAGACAGGGGAGAAGTTGACATCACGCCCTAATCAGGGCATAGGCGAAACCAGCGGCCCTTTGGAAGCCAGAGCCAGCTGCGACTTCTCCACAACTACTGAGAAGTCGTGTAACTCTGCGCGATCAATCCCGAGACCCATAATGGATCCGGACGAGCCCTATTACTCCGGGACGAGCCGAAAAGATTGCAATGCTCAGCAGAACGGCTGGTTCTTGTTTACTCCCGATTTTGCTGATTAAATACCGGTTGTCTGGAAGCGGATCTCCCGATTGGGCGGGGGAGTCGGTGATGGAACAATCAGGAAAGGGGACTACTATGCCGGCACGCAAAGCCGAGGCTGTCTGGGAAGGCGGCCTGATGGATGGGAAGGGCAGGATGAAGCTTGGAAGCGGCGCCTTCGAGGGAAATTACTCTTTCCGCACGCGATTCGAAGAAGAAAAAGGGACCAATCCGGAAGAGTTGATTGGCGCAGCGCATGCGGGCTGCTTCTCGATGGCACTGTCGGCGGGGCTGGGCAAGGCGGGGTACAAGCCCAAGAGCATCCGCACCACAGCCACTGTTCACCTGGAAAAAGTGGGCGAAGGCTTTGGCATTACCAGGATCGAGCTCCGGACCGAAGCCATCGTGCCGGGAATTGACGCCGCTGCTTTCAAGGACTATGCGGAGAAGGCCAAGCTTGGCTGCCCGGTTTCCAAAGCCCTTGCAGGCTGCGAGATCAGCCTCGAAGCAAAGCTGGTTCAGGGGTAAGATGCCCACTGCTCAAGAAGGCCGCCGACGAGCATGGAGTGGCACGCCGACCTCGGTCCAGACTGCTGGAGTTCGCCCGGGACAGCTCATTGCTGACCCAGGGCCGTCCCGCGGCGCTCGATGCCGCCGCTGCCATGCTTGCTGCCCTGGCGCTGAACAAGACACCGCCGGACCGGATGTATGAACAATTCGTCCAGCTGGCCGACTCCCCCGAGTTCGCCGCCTGCCTGGCCCGCCTTCCAGAACTGCTTGAGGCGGAACCAGCCGTGGTGCTGTCCGCTGAAGGTTTGAGGGAAGGCGGGGTCGCAAGGGTACAGCAAACTTTCGATCCCTTCCCATGCTATTCTTTGCACAGCCCCAAAGCGCGATTTCCTATTATCTTATGCTTAAGTTGCCAGCATTGAGTTCGAGCCCGTGATATAAGGAACAAGGTTGCAGAAATGGTTTGTCGAGGAGGCCAATTGAAGAGATCCTTTTATCTTTGCCCGCTGTTTGTGGTTTTTCCTGCTGCCCTGGTGATGGGTCAGTATGTCACTTCGGATACGTACACCCGTTACGAATTGCTCGCACCCGAAACGCATCAGTTCAAGATTTATTATGAGGTCACCGAAACCTCCCCCGGCGCCCTTTTCCACTTCAATATTATCCGGCCGGGAAGCGAGGCTTCCGACGAATCGGTGCTCGACGCGGCAAGCGGGAAGCCTCTCAAGTTTGAAGTGGTCAGCGGAAAACAGGCCAAGATAGACTCTCCTGGCACAAGCTTTGATGTCGAGGCGCAATACATCAAGGTTCACCTGGCCCATCCGGTTCCCAGGGAGGGCGAATGTCGGCTGATCATCATCAAGACCTACAAGGACAGCCAGAGCTATTTCAGCGAAGGAGACCGGATCGTTTACAAAAGATCGCTTTCCATTGCCCGCGACAGCGTGGTCCTGCCTGAAGGGTACGAGATCGTGTCCTGTTCGGTAGCCGCGCAGGTCATCCGTGAGCCTGATGGAAGGTTGAAGCTCGCCTTTATGAACTCCGGCAGCGGAGGCCCGTTGGAGGTTTTGATCCAGGCGCGCAGGCTGCCTGTGAAAAAATAGAATTTTTGTATTTGTCCAAGGCTATGGGGTCGCCTGGTGTGCAGGTCCACGTGCGACGGCCTGGAATCATTGCTGAGTTGAGGAGATTGGAGCCGCTAATGGAATATAGGATACTGAGGTTCACCGTGAGGGTGTTCGTGCTGGTATTCTTCACTGCTGCTCTTCTCGGCCAGACGCCGGTGCGGGTTTCCGAACGGGCGTATCAGGACCGCGAAATCATGTATGAGTTGCAGGCACCGGAAACTCACGCATTCCGGATTACCCATGACTATACCGCACGGGATGCCGGCGAGACATACTACTTCAACGTTGTGCGGGCAGGTGCCCACGTGTCCGAGCCGGAAAGCATCGATCTGGACAGCGGGCAGAAACTCAAATTCGAAATCCTGAGTGGCAAACAGGTCAAAGAACGCGGGCTCTCCCCGGAAGATCCGATGCAGAACGATTCCGAGGTGGTCGTTACCCATCTGTCGCAGCCAGTCGCCAAAGGAACAACCAACCGGATCCGCCTGAAAGAGACCTACACCGATGCTAAGAGCCTATACCTCGATGGCCAGGAACTGGTGTGGGACCGGGCGTTCGGCCGGCCGCGCAACATGGTGGTCCTCCCGCCCGGGTGGTATCTGACTGAAATGGATACTCCGGCAACCGTTCAAACCCTGACGGACGGGCGCGTGGCAATCCATATCGTCAATCCGCGCAACGACGACATCCGGGTCCAGTTGCGCGCCCGCAAACGATAGCAGCTCGATATTCCGGAGCTCTAAAACGCCACCTATCCGCGTTATTTTATCGCCCGCACCGGCCCTGAAGTCGGCTACTCCCAAGTCGGGTGTATCGAGGATGCAGTCGACTCGGCGCGCCAAGCGGTTGTTCTGAATCCAACTATATTGGTGCCGGTTCAATCGATGCGCTTATATTTCCCTTCCATGAAAACCGTCCAATCCTTTCCATCTTTGGAATGCTCGATGCGCATAGTGAAGTGTTTCGGCTGCTCGATTATATAGCTGAAGCGGTTGTGCCCCATTGGGGTCTGCTGGGCGAACACGAGCGAGGGACCCTCCCACTGCCCGGTTGCCGGCGTGACCGAGGCGGGCCCCATCGTGTCAAACCAATGCATAGTGTAGTGCTTGGTATGGGCATCCCAACCGAAAACGCCGTGTCCACGGTAGCAAACGGTTCCCTGTCGCTCTTCCACGTAGTCGGTAATCAGGAAGAAACCATCAAGGTCGACATGCGAATCCATGCGCGCCGTTGCGGTACCGCCCTTGGGATCCCATGGCGACGGGGAAAGGGTTTCCGTGCCCGCCCATTTTCCTACCAGGACTTCCAGTTTTTTGTGTTCGGGGTGAATTTTGGGCATTTCCATAGATTGATCCTCCGATCGGTTATGTTGCCGCTTTCACGCGCATGATTTCCTTGCCTGAGGGTTTCGTGACACTTGCGGAAGGTGAGACGCTTGCGTCGCATGGATTCATCCGTACCCGAAAAAGCCGCAGGGAAAGCGGCGCTTTAGCTGAAGGGTAGAAGAGCAATAGAACCATGTCAAGGTATGGGTATAAGCCCGGGGATTCTTCACATGAATAATTCGGGCTAGGGCCAATACTGTTCACTTAATGATTTGGATATGATCCTCGATCCTCAGCCTTTCCGTGCCAGACCGCTTCCGTGGCCTGAGTTTGTAATTACTCATCTTTCGCTTGATGCCGCGCGGATTACGCCGCGATCGACTCGACAC